>NZ_PCYY01000049.1:0-3198 GCF_002553955.1 Lactobacillus sp. UMNPBX12 | reverse complement strand
AAAGAGCTAGTACATTGAAAACTGAATATAATCCAAGCAAAAAACCGAGACAATCAAAGAGAACAGATTGTAGAGCGACCGAGAAGAGAATTCTTGAGTAAGGTCAAGTAGAAAAGGGCGCACGGTGAATGCCTAGGCACTAACAGCCGAAGAAGGACGTGACGAACTACGAAAAGCTTCGGGGAGCGGTAAGTACGCAGTGATCCGGAGATATCCGAATGGGGGAACCCAATGCAGAGATGCATTATTGATTAGTGAATAGATAGCTAATCAAAGGAAGACGCAGTGAACTGAAACATCTAAGTAGCTGCAGGAAGAGAAAGAAAGATCGATTTCCTTAGTAGCGGCGAGCGAAGAGGAAAGAGCCCAAACCAAGTGATTTATCATTTGGGGTTGTAGGACTGCGACGTGGCAGTGTAAGAGATAGTTGAATTATCTGGGAAGGTAAGCCAGAGAGGGTGAGAGCCCCGTAAGCGAAATCTCAAGCACGCCTAGCAGAATCCTGAGTAGGCCGGGACACGAGGAATCCCGGTTGAAACCGCGAGGACCATCTCGCAAGGCTAAATACTAGTTAGTGACCGATAGTGAACCAGTACCGTGAGGGAAAGGTGAAAAGAACCCCGGAAGGGGAGTGAAAAAGAACCTGAAACCGTGTGTCTACAAGTAGTCAAAGCACATTAAAGTGCAATGGCGTGCCTTTTGTAGAATGAACCGGCGAGTTACGTTATCTAGCGAGGTTAAGTCAGAAAAGACGGAGCCGGAGCGAAAGCGAGTCTTAATAGGGCGAAAAGTTAGGTGACGTAGACCCGAAACCAAGTGACCTACCCATGACCAGGCTGAAGGTGTGGTAAAACGCACTGGAGGGCCGAACCCACGTAAGTTAAAAATTGCGGGGATGAGTTGTGGGTAGCGGTGAAATTCCAAACGAACTTGGAGATAGCTGGTTCTCTCCGAAATAGCTTTAGGGCTAGCCTCGTGGAGAGGATAATGGAGGTAGAGCTCTGTTTGGACTAGGGGCCCGTCAGGGGTTACTGAATCCAGATAAACTACGAATTCCAGATATCCATACACGGGAGTCAGACTGCGAGTGATAAGATCCGTAGTCGAAAGGGAAACAGCCCAGATCACCAGTTAAGGTCCCCAAATCTATGCTAAGTGGAAAAGGATGTGGAGTTGCGTAGACAACTAGGACGTTGGCTCAGAAGCAGCCATCATTCAAAGAGTGCGTAATAGCTCACTAGTCGAGTGGCGCTGCGCCGAAAATTTACCGGGGCTAAGCATAGTACCGAAACTGTGGATGTGTTTTAAAGAGCACGTGGTAGGAGAGCGTTCTAAGTGCGGCGAAGGTGAACCGAGAGGATCATTGGAGCGCTTAGAAGTGAGAATGCCGGTATGAGTAGCGAAAGATAGGTGAGAATCCTATCCGCCGAAAGACTAAGGTTTCCTGGGGCAGGCTCGTCCGCCCAGGGTAAGTCGGGACCTAAGGCAAGGCCGAGAGGCGTAGTCGATGGACAACAGGTAGAAATTCCTGTACTGTGTTCAATCGTTATGAGCGATGGAGGGACGCAGGAGGTGAAGCACGCATCGAGCTGGATCGATGTTCAAGCGACAAGTGCGGTTAAGAGTCAAATGCTTCTAACCAGCAACACGAGTCGTGATGAGGAGTGAAGTAAAAGTAGCGAAGGTGTGGTAGTCACACTGCCAAGAAAAGCTTCTAGCCAGAGAGAACATACCCGTACCGCAAACCGACACAGGTAGTCGAGTGGAGAACACTAAGGTGAGCGAGAGAACTCTCGTTAAGGAACTCGGCAAAATGACCCCGTAACTTCGGAAGAAGGGGTGCTAGCCAAGAGATTGGTTAGCCGCAGTGAATAGGCCCAAACAACTGTTTATCAAAAACACAGGTCTCTGCAAAATCGTAAGATGACGTATAGAGGCTGACACCTGCCCGGTGCTGGAAGGTTAAGAGGAGAGCTTAGCGTAAGCGAAGGTTTGAATTGAAGCCCCAGTAAACGGCGGCCGTAACTATAACGGTCCTAAGGTAGCGAAATTCCTTGTCGGGTAAGTTCCGACCTGCACGAAAGGTGTAATGATTTGGGCACTGTCTCAACGAGAGACTCGGTGAAATTATAATACCCGTGAAGATGCGGGTTACCCGCGACAGGACGGAAAGACCCCATGGAGCTTCACTGTAGCTTGATATTGAGTATCTTTTAAACATGTACAGGATAGGTAGGAGCCAGAGAAGATAGGACGCTAGTCTTATTGGAGGCAATGTTGGGATACTACCCTTGTTTGAAGGATGCTCTAACCTCGACCTGTAAGCCAGGCCAGGGACAGTGTCAGGTGGGCAGTTTGACTGGGGCGGTCGCCTCCTAAAGTGTAACGGAGGCGCTCAAAGGTTCCCTCAGAATGGTTGGAAATCATTCGCAGAGTGTAAAGGTATAAGGGAGCTTGACTGCGAGAGAGACAACTCGAGCAGGTAGGAAACTAGGACTTAGTGATCTGGTGGTACCGTATGGAAGGGCCATCACTCAACGGATAAAAGCTACCCTGGGGATAACAGGCTTATCTCCCCCAAGAGTTCACATCGACGGGGAGGTTTGGCACCTCGATGTCGGCTCGTCGCATCCTGGGGCTGAAGTCGGTCCCAAGGGTTGGGCTGTTCGCCCATTAAAGCGGCACGCGAGCTGGGTTCAGAACGTCGTGAGACAGTTCGGTCCCTATCCGTCGTGGGCGTAGGAAATTTGAGAGGAGCTGTCCTTAGTACGAGAGGACCGGGATGGACGCACCGCTGGTGTACCAGTTGTTCCGCCAGGAGCATCGCTGGGTAGCTATGTGCGGAAGGGATAAGCGCTGAAAGCATCTAAGTGCGAAGCCCCCCTCAAGATGAGATTTCCTTTGCGTAAGCAGTAAGACACCTCAGAGACGATGAGGTAGATAGGCTGGGAGTGGAAGTCCTGTGAAGGATGGAGCGGACCAGTACTAATCAGTCGAGGACTTGACCAAAGCGAAGCAAACTGGAAGGTTTTTTGCGAGAAGGATTATGTTTAGTTTTGAGTGTAAAAGCTCAAAAGAGTACGGTGGCGAAAGCAAGAAGGATACACCTGTTCCCATGCCGAACACAGAAGTTAAGCTTCTTAACGCCGAAAGTAGTTGGTGGGCAACTGCCTGCGAGGAAAGGAAGCTGCCGTGCTC
>NZ_PCYY01000048.1:0-3251 GCF_002553955.1 Lactobacillus sp. UMNPBX12 | reverse complement strand
TCGAATAAACAAACTAAAAAGACAATCAACACAGATTTAATTTATATAATACGAGGAGGTGAAATACATGAAAAGAATGAGCAGTTTAGCCTATCATTTTGGCGTTAAGCTTCGCTTTTATCCTAGTTCTAAGCAAAAGAAAATCATCAAGCTAAACTATGATGCGCAGCGCTTTGTTTACAACTCTTATGTAGGACACAATCGAAGCAATTATAATGCTAAGCACTACTTAGCTGTTAGACAATATCAAGCAATGCCTTTTGCCTTTTCTATTCTTAATAATTATGAGACTAGGTTGGCAGAAGAAGTAGTCACTAATAGCGAACTATTGGATAAGCCAAGGAATATTCGTGATACTTATAGCTTTTTGCGTGTTAAAGAAATTGATAGCCTCGCTATTGCCAACGCCATTCAAAACTATCAGAAAGCTTGGAACAATTATCGCAAGATTGGTCATGGAATTCCGATTTTTCACAAAAAACGCAGCGACTGGTCATATCAGACCAACTGTCAATATCCTAAGCAGTCAGAAGCCTATCTTGATAACGGGACAGCTAGGTTTATTGATGCTAAACATATTAAATTGCCTAAGCTGGGAATTGTCCGCATTGCTGGTTTTAGAAAACTGATTAAAGAGCGCTTGCTTAAGCAGATTCCAACTAGAATTGGCACAGTCACGATAAAAAAGACCGCTGATGACCAGTTCTACCTGTCTATGCAGTTAGGCAGTGATACTGCTTTTGTTAAGGAATTACCTAAAACACAAAGTCAAATTGGCATTGACCTCAATTTAGATAACTTCCTAACAGCATCTAACGGAGCAATGGTCGCTAATCCACGATTTTATCGCAAAACCAAAAAGAAGCTGGCCCATGCCCAACGTGTCTTGTCTCGCAGGCAGCGCCGGGCAAAAAAAGAAGGACGCAATTTGTGGCTAGCAAAAAACTATCAAAAACAGCGTCTAATAGTCGCTAAACTGCACGATAAGATCAGAAGACAGCGTAATAACTTTTTACAAGTACTCTCAACTACACTAATCAAAAACCACGATTTAGTAGTTGCCGAGGAATTAAGAAACAGAAACCTGTTAAAGAATTATGCCTTGTCGCAATCAATTTCTGATGTCGGCTGGCGTAGTTTCCTGAATATGCTGGCTTATAAGGCAGATCTATATGGTAAAGAATTTCTAACAATTGATCCTAAATATACTACTCAACGCTGTCATGCTTGTGGCAGTATTATGGGCCAAAATGGTTATAAGAAATTAACCCTTAAGGATCGGGAGTGGACTTGTCCAATTTGTCGAATGCCCCATATTCGCGATTGGAATGCGGCAGTGAATATTCTAGAAAAAGGATTAGGCAAGTGGCAGAATCCTAAAATAAAAAAAGCAGCCTAGAAAGGCTGCAGTCCGTTAGCAACTCGCGGACTTAAAAGGCTTTGGTAAATAGACGACCTCTATCGGCAATAGTCAAAAGACTATTGCTGGTAAGTCAAGTCCGTATCTAAGCAAGTTGGTGTTCTGGTTAGCGTAAGCTAACCAGCCACTAAGCCCTAGACTTCAGTCTAGGGTAGTTGACCAGGTTCATTGCCGTTATTAACAACGTGCATAGTAACTTTTTCTGTTAATTGATTCTTGCGAGTGTCCAACTTCACGATCATGTTGTAATTTGTTGCCTTGATCGTAGGATCAGCCGTAGCTTGAACTTTTGAGTTGAAGCTAAATAATGCCGCAATGGTTACTGCACTCGACAATAAAAGTGTTGTTCTTCTTTTCATAATTTTCCCTCCAAGAAAAATTTACTCTAATTATTGGAAGTTATCGGCATAAAGTCAATCTATTTTTTGATGATAGGATATAATTTGTGTATAAGTGAAAATGAATAGATATAAAGAAAGAAGATAAATAAGAATGGTTAAAAGTATTACACCTCATTTGGTTTATCGCTTGAATGGGATGCACCATGTTGTAGCACAAGTTGGTGTAGTAAATGGTGATCATGTTTTTGCCTTGCAACTTCTTCACAGTGCACATGATGTGTTGGTTTATAGAAAACATGAAGGTTTAACCAAGAACATCGATTATACTGATCCACACTTAGTAATGATGGGCTTTGGCCACACGCAAACCTGGGTACCAGCTAATGATAAGGATGAATATTTCGTAGGTGCTAAACCAAATTCAGGCAACTGGACTACTCAAATTGCACGAGTAAAGTACCCAAGACTTTTACCAGAAAGATATACTTCAAATACACAACTTCCACGTTTGTCACACTTGAATCACGTAACCGACGTTCCTTATGATGGTCATGATCACTTGCACAGAGTAGAAGCTTCAGTTTCACCAAATGGCAAGTACTTCATGATTGCTTCAATTTGGGATGATGGTTCAGGTCACTTTGGTTTGTTTGACTTAAATGAAGTAAACCAAAAGTTGAATGAAAATGGCACTAAGAACACGCCAATCATTGATTTACATTGCTTGAGTGCTTTCCACATCTACAACTTCGATAATCCAAGTGTTGCTCCAGATGAAGAAATGCCACAAATGATTGATTCAGTTCAAGGCTATGCTATTGATGATGACAAGAATATCTATATTTCTAACCAATTGTCACCAAAGATTAACCATGAAACTGGTGAAGTAACTACTTGGTCACGTAAGATTGTTAAGTTCCCATGGGGTGAAACAAACAGTGATAACTGGCAAGTAGCTATGGTTGATGGTATTGATTTACCAGATCGTTACAGTGAAATGGAAAGTATCCATGTTAATGCCGCAAATGATATTTACTTAACTGTGGCTTACCACCAAAAGTACATTAAGGGTGGAGAATATAAGTTAAGAACTTTGGAAAACCAAATTTTCCATATTACTGATTTGTAGAATAATAAAAATTTAACCAAGTAAAAAAGTGC
Source organism: Lactobacillus sp. UMNPBX12 (assembly GCF_002553955.1). Classification (NCBI taxonomy): domain Bacteria; kingdom Bacillati; phylum Bacillota; class Bacilli; order Lactobacillales; family Lactobacillaceae; genus Lactobacillus; species Lactobacillus sp. UMNPBX12. The sequence continues at coordinate 329 of NZ_PCYY01000048.1, read as the reverse complement.
TGATGTGTCTTTGCTTATGAAGACTATCAGCACTTTTTATCAGTAATTCTTTCTTTACCAACAGCACGTTGTTCGGAAGTATTATAACCTAATTCTTCAATTTCTTGTCTTTTTTCTTTGTTATTGATTTGAGGAAGAATATCCCAAAAGCTAGACTTGTTTTTCTTAATCTTTGAATTTCTGTTAGTTTTCATTGTTGTTTCCTTCATTTTCACTTTCTATAAATATAAGTATATTCTGAAAACCAAATCTATTTTTAGCTATTAAGATCGATGAGACTGTAAAATAGTTTGTGTAAGGATGAATGATTCCTTAAATTTATTTCTTTA
>NZ_PCYY01000047.1:0-3308 GCF_002553955.1 Lactobacillus sp. UMNPBX12 | reverse complement strand
AACCCTTCTTTTTTTGTTATCTAATTTCTATTTACACAAGAATTTATACTGAACCAAAATTATTAGTGTTAACATAATATACGCTGAATTAATTATGGGGGTGTAATTATGTTAGGGATTATTTTTATTGTAGTTTCAATCGCCTCTCTGATTCTTGAGAAATATGTGCTAGGTAACAATTCACATGTTTGGTTAGGCGCAATTATTCCATTTTTAGCAATTGCCTTTATCGTTGGAATGATGCTCACTAATAACATGAAATTCGATGTTTTCAATATAATATTGGCTGTCGTTTATGTTTCACTAAGCTTTATTTTCTGGGGACAGGGAAGTGACCTTTATCATCAGAAGGTCGTAAATAAAATATACGAGTAGAGTACCGCCAGAGGTGGCTAGTGTATTTTTTACTGGTATATCATATCTATTATTAATAAATTGGATTCACTAAATAGTAAAGGCCGTGTAAACAATCATTCTTGGATTGCTTGCACGGCCTTTTTTGCTTTTATTTTTCCATTAAACTGTTTATCAATTCAACTGTGGGCGTTGTTTGCATTAGTTTAGGAACATTAACAGTTATCCATTCAACATCTTTATTCCACCATGCCAGGTTTTCTAATGCTTGAATAACTTCTGGTTCAAATCTTGGTTTGATGAGTTGAATTGGATTGCCACCGACAATTGTATATGGAGCGACGTCTTTTGTTACGACACTATTTGCTCCGATAATGGCACCGTCACCTATTTTTACGCCTGGTAGGACGGTCACATTTTGCCCAAACCACACGTCATTTCCGACTACAGTATCACCTTTCAACGGCAAATCAGTCAGTTCAGGAGTATATTTCTGCCAATCGCCACCCAAAATATTAAATGGATAAGTTGAAATACCTTTCATTACGTGATTGGCACCGTTCATAATAAATTCAATACCACTGGCGATAGAACAGAATTTACCGATGATTAATTTGTCGCCTAGAAATTCATAGTGATGGGTAACGTGTTTCTCAAAATCGGTGGGATTTACTGGGTCATCATAATAGGTGTAGTCCCCAATTTCAATATTGGGACTTTTGATCACGTTCTTGATAAAGACAACCTCTTTGATGGCTGGATTGGGATAAATTGCATTTGCGTCAGGTATGGTCATGTTAGTACCTCCGAATTGAGTTATTTGATTTTAATTATAGTCTAGAAGATTGGTAGCGTCAAGAATCTTGTGTAAATGAAATGCCTTCGTACATATAATATGTAACTAACTCAAATAAATGATGCTTCCAAGGTGTCCTGGAGTCCTTTAAAGCCTCGGTGGATCCGCTTCAGAGACTTCTCGTTATAAGCATTAAACTGAGAAACCAGGAATCGATCCAGTGAATCTTCCGTTGGAAATTGTTCTTTGCGGTGGGTGGTGCGCTTGAGATGCTTGTTAAAGTTCTCAATCAAGTTAGTGGAGTAGAGTGATTGCCGAATGGCTGGTGGAAAGTCCATGAAAGTGAGCAGATTCGGCATTTTAAGCAGATCTTTGATTAACTTGGGATAGGTACGATGCCAGTTGTTGGCGAACTCATTCAGTTTCAGTTCGGCTGCTTCACGATTGGCAGCCCAATGAACTTGTTTAAAGTCATTGATCACGGCCTTACGGTCTTTCACCCGAACTTTGTTTATCAAATTACGCCCAACATGAACCAGGCAACGTTGTCGTTTAGCTTTGGGAAAATGCCGATTTAAACCTTCATCCAAACCAACTAACCCATCGGCCACAAACAACAGCACATCTTTGACACCTTGCTTAATCAGGGTTCCCAGTAATTCAGTCCAGATCCCAGTTGATTCCGTCGGCGCCACTTGGTAGTTCAGCACTTCTTTCGTACCATCTGGACGAATGCCAATCGCAATATGAACCGCTTCTTTTTGAACGGTATCCCGCTTTAACGGCAAGTAAGTGGCATCTAAGAAGATAGCCGCATATTGTGAAGCCAGTCGACGTTGCTGGAAAGCTTGAACCTGTTCATTGACGGCTTTAGTCATGTTGGAAACCGTGGCTTTGGAGTAGTGAGCACCGTACATATTCTCAATGAGTTCGGCAATTTCAGCAGTGGTAATTCCCTTGGTATACAACTGAATAACCGTTGTTTCTAAATTATCACTGTGCCGACCGTAGGCTGGCAAGGTATGATTTTCAAACCGGCCATTGCGATCTCGAGGAATGGTTAAGTTAAGTTGGCCGTACTTCGTATCAAACGAGCGCTCATAACTGCCGTTGCGGTTATTACCAGTGTTAATCCCAGCGTATGAGTAGCGTTCGTAACCCAAAAACTCTGCCAATTCAGTTTGAAGCAGCTGGTTGATGGCGATTTCAAGGTGGTGACGAAAAACTTCGTCCAAATCTTGTTTTTGGGCTAGTGCAGCGATAATTTCTGTGGTAAGTTCATTCATGGGGAATGCCTCCTGTGATGTTTTCTGTGGTTACTAAATATCATAAGGGAAGGCATTCCCTATTTCTATACAATTTAGAAATCTTTTGTGCGTTTACACAAGATATTTTACGCTCTCCAATCCCAAGAAGCCATTGATAAACGAAATGAGAAATTGACCCATTATTTGACGGAAGAATTGCAGGTATTAAATGAAGAAATGATTCGTAAGGATATTCCTACTAGTTCTAGTGTGAACGATATACAGGTGTGGCAGGTTTCTCAAGTGAATGAGAACACCTTTGAGGTACTGTTTTCTGTTGAACAAGTTATTACCGAAGACAAAGACAAGGAAACTATATCGTCTAGCTTTCATGTGGTTGTCCATATAGATGAATCAGATAATATGGTTATTATCAAAAATCCGACAATGAGTAAGAAACCTCAAAAATCGGACTACCAACCCAAACAGCTAGAAAGTGACCATACAGTAGATACAGAAACGATGGACGAAATCATTAGCTTTTTAGAAACGTTCTTCCAGCTCTATCCTACCGCCACAGAAAAAGAATTGACTTACTATGTAAGTAATCATGTGTTACCTATGATTAACAAGGAATATGTTTTCGAGGAATTGGTGAATCCTATCTTTACCAGAAAAGATAACCAAGTAATCGTGAATGTCGCTGTGAAATATTTAGATCAAGAAACAAAGGCAACCCAAATCTCGCAATTTGAGTTGATATTAGAAAAACAAGATAATTGGAAGATTGTAAAATAACAAATATTGGTACATGATTACAGATACTTTGTAATCATGTACTCTTTTTGATAAAAAAGGTTCAGTATAAATTCTTGTGTAAACGGCTGTGAGATTTAGGATGCCTTTCGGGA
>NZ_PCYY01000046.1:0-3582 GCF_002553955.1 Lactobacillus sp. UMNPBX12 | reverse complement strand
GTTGAACGACTACTCCGTCGAGTAATCATCCAACACTAGATTAGTATGTTTTGTTTGTTGCTTGATAAGTTTTTGATAATTTGTCTACTGTTAATAATGCCGTCATTTTACTCACCATTTTTCTTCAATTTTTTGTTAATTTGATTAACCTCATGCCATAAATGATAGAAATAAGTGCCATAAGCAATAGCGTACATAATGATAAAACTGATAACCGTAGTCATTAGCAAAGACCAAGAATAGCTAAAATTGTTGATAATTAAATTGAAAAGTAACCATGCTGCTAGACAAACAAAGAAATTGACTACAATTTGTGTCCTTAAAGACCAAGAATCATTATTAAAAATCCAACCTGCAAAATAAAAAAAGACACCGATAAAGAAGGATATTATTAACCAAAACAAGAAATTAATAGCTGACAATTTTGTCGCTTCCAAATTTCTCCAGTTAGAAGAAGATAATAGGTCCACCGCAAACCAGATCATGCCAATTCCAATTCCCATCAAACCGCTATCCAGCATATATCGAACACGTTTCATAATCCTAGCCTCTCTTTCAGTTCTTTAATCCTTCGTCGTGAGATTTGCACATGCAGATCATTATTCAAAATAGCATCAATATTACCGTTACTCAGAATTTGCAGATGATCTAATTGACGATAATTGAGCAGTGCACTTCTCGATACTGTCACGAAATCTGATGGCAAAACTTTTTGCACTTGATATAAACGACCTTTATACAAATAGGTATCCTGCTCCGTATACACGTAAGTTTTCTCATTTTCCACTTGTACCAGATAGATTTCGCTAAATTTTACTGGATACGCATCCCCTCGATGAAAACACCAGATGAACTCCTTCTTATTAGTCAACTCATTAGCAATCTGACTAATTTTATCTGTCATTCTATGTAGCCAAAACTCAGCTTTTTCTTCAGGTAAGCTTTCATCAATATTGAATTTTACTTTCAAGATCACCCCTCCTTCATTTGATTATTAGTATAGATAATTCTAATTTTTTTGCCATAAAAAATCGGTGAATGGTAAGTTTTCTAAGGTGAATGGTTACCAAATTATTTGCATAATATTAACACGTAATAGGATTTGAATTTAAAGGTAAAAATATGACAAAAAAGCAGTATTAAGTAAAATTCAAGTAACTTTAGATGTCATTGACGGAAAATGTAAGCCTTTGATCTTACATTATTTACAAGAAAATGGCACAAAACACTATAGTGAAATCCTCCGTTATTTAGATAGCGCACCAAAGAAAACCTTAACAGCACAACTAAGAGGATTAGAAGCTGATAAAATTATCAAACGTACAGTAATTCCTACGGTTCCGGTTCAAGTAAAATATAGTATTACTGATTATGGTAAAACTTTATTTCCAATACTAGATATTATGTGTGCTTGGGGATACGTAAATCAGACTAACTATAATGTTAAACATCCTACTTGCCCAATAAATGAACAAACAAAGCAAGTGAAGGAATAAAAATTAGCCAATTTACATAAAATGTTTGTCGACTAGGTTACCTAAAAGTTCCCTAGGCACATAATTGTGCCGTCTTCACAGCCTTTTTAAATGCTTGTATGATTTTTTATGAAATCAAATATAAGTATTTAGAAAGATTATTTTTTATGAACCAAACAAATTTAGGAATTACTTCTTTAAAAATCTCAGCTATGGGATTGGGTATTATGCGGATGAATGCTAAAACTCCGCAGCAAGCTACTGAAGCTTTAGAAGCAGCCTTCGATAATGGCATTAATTTTATTGATTCGGCTGATATTTATGGCCAAGGCGAATCTGAAAAAATCTTTGGCCAAGTCCTAAAATTAAGCAAAATAAAGCGCGATGATCTATTTATTCAATCTAAAGTAGGAATAATTGTTGACCCTGATAAAAGTGAAGGTTCAAGAGTTTTTGGTGGTCGATATGAATTTACTAAAGATCATATTCTCGAAGCAATCTAAAATGAAGCTACTCACCACTGGGTAAACCCTTTTAACTTAAAGACTGACAAACCTCTAGCTCTTGCTCCTAAAACTCCAAACTCTACAAGTATCATGGTTGATTTTCTAAAAAACATATCCAAAATCAAAAAAATATCCTAGCAATTAACGCTGCTATTCCTCATATGTTTGGTTTAAACGAAATCAAAGAAAATTATCCCAAACATTACAAAGACGTTGGTATTGCTGAACAAGAATCTATAGCTTTTGCAGCCGGTGCTGTCAAGGAAGGCATCACCCCCATTTGGTTTGAAAACTCTACTCTCTTACAACGAGCATATGATCAACTTTCCCATGATGTTGCTACAAATGATTTACCAGTAGTCATGGTAGTTATTGGTGGTGGGGTTACTAATACTTCAAAAACTCATGTTGGAGTTTTTGATAATATGATGATTGCTAATTGGCCTAATTGAGAATATTAGCACCTACTACTCTTAATGAAATGAAATCAATGCTTAATTGGGCTGTTAAACAAAGAAAACATCCTGTAGCTATTAAAAGCCCAGTTAATCTATTTCCTGAGGGAAGTCCAATTAATGAAGACCAACTATGATGTTAAACTAGGATCAAAAGTCGCAGTTATTGGCGTAAGAGACTTCTATCAATTAGGCGAAAAAGTTCGTAAACTTTTAAAGAAACATGATATTAATGCAACTTTAATTAATCCGAAATACGTAGCTCATCTTGATACTGAGACATTGACTAGTCTAATGGCCAACCATGAATTAGTTGTAACCTTAGAAGATAATACTTTGGAAAGCGGATTTGGTGAAAAAATTGCTAGCTATTATGGTCCAAATAATATGAAAGTTAGAAATTATGGTGAAAAGAAAGAATATACTGACAACGAATCAGTAGAATCTATCTATAAACGCAATCATCTACTGCTTAACCAAATTTTCAATGATATTATTAAAATCATCAAGTAATCAAAAAAGTGAGAAGACCTTATTATCAATCTTCTCACTTTTTATATTGAAAATTATTATTTTAATTATTTTCGCCGATTGTAAAATCAAGTTGAACACTTGATAAAAATAAAAGGCCATCTGGACCTGTTTGATAGAATGTTAATATCCACAAAAACATCTATTGGAGGTCACAAGAGGTCAAACGTGGTACTGTTTCTCTCTATCATGGCAAGCAGCAGCGTTATAAGGCTGATCATGGTCAGAGTGTTTATCAGATTAATCGTCGCCACTGTGGTCGTAAATCAGACTTCTTGAAGAAAGCAGACTTTATTAGCTACGTCATTAAGCATTTCTTTGAGGACGGCTGGTCACTTGACGTTTGTGCCAATCGTAGCTTAGCTATCGGTGAATTTTCACATCATTGAACAGTCTGCACCAGAACTTTGTACAACTATGTAGAACAAGGCCTAATTACAATTAAGAACTATGATTTGCCTGAAAAACTTAAACGCAACACCAAGTTCCATCATGTTCGCAAAAATAAGAAAAAGCTGGAACGAAGCATCGAAGAGCGGCCTAAAGAGATTGACCAGCGGAATGAATTTGGTCATTGGGAATGTGATCTTGTTCTAGGGCATAAAACCAAAGATG
>NZ_PCYY01000045.1:0-3802 GCF_002553955.1 Lactobacillus sp. UMNPBX12 | reverse complement strand
AATAAAAAAGTCAATCAACGAGAGAGATTATTTACACAAACTTCTTGACAGTCTCACATTGAGCGTCGATATGAGGTATTCAACGTAACTTTTTCTTGAATAAAAATATCAACTTAATACATGAGTAACGTCAATTGCTAGTTTGTAACATTCCAAATTTTGCTAGATTATTCGTCATGACAAGTGCCTCGATCTGTGCTTGCAATCCCACCAAACTACGAGCATAAGTCTGTTCGCTTCCCAAGAGTTTCAATTTAGCAAATGCAGTCTCAATAAGGCGACGCGTCCGCTTACGGGCTGACCGATTATGCTGTTTTGCACCTTTCATATTTGAACGATACGGCGTCCAGATGTCGTGACCTTGTTGCTCAACCTTACTTCGTAAGTCTTTACCGACGTAGCCGACGTCAGCTAGAATTTGTGGACAAGGGCAGTTTTGAATCAATTCTGGAGCAGCCTTAACGTCATGGATTGAAGCTGGTGTCACTTCATAATCGAGAATCAGGCCGCTAGGTTCTACGATCATGTGAACTTTGAAACCATAGAAGTACAGCTGTTTCGTAGCGTTATAGCCAATGTTAGCAATCCCAGCAAACAAGCGAGCTCGAGCATTACGAACCCCTTGACAAAGCGGGAGCGGATAACTATCGATAATGGCTGTTTGGGAGGGCGTAGTCCACGTTAACAAGCCTCGGCGAATTGCTTGAAAAACTGGTGTGACCTGGTTAATCCGACGGATTAGGCGGGAATACTCCAACAAGGGTAACGAAGGGATCGTAGCTTGCACTAAATCGTAAAAGGCCGTCCAAGTTGAAACATGATATTGCGTTTTGAGGAGCATTAGGGCCATTATCTCAGCGTCAGATAGTTTGACGTGTTCAATATTGCGCCATTCCATAAATTTTCGTGGGACAAAATCTTGCATCAACTGTTGTAATTCAGAACAAGTGTGGGCAAAAACCGCTTGAAAATCATGGCGATCATAACTAGACTTAAAGTAGCTTAACAAGGCAAAGACTCCTTTTTTAGTCTACTTTGAGTCTAACCTTGTTAGACTTTTTTTGTTAAATGTTACGAACTAGCAAATCGCGTAATTTAACTACAAGGAGAAATGACATATGAGAATTTCCAAAGCAAATCAAAAACTTCAGCAGCAATTGGCAGCGCAACGCCAAGTCCAACATTTTGGCTTGCGTAAGCTTTCAGTGGGGGTCGTGTCAGTGTTACTGTCGACTTCTCTGTACTTCGGGACTACCAGCGTGGCCCACGCCGCAAGCGGGGTGCCCAATCAAGCATCGACCGCTAGTGAAGCTCCAGTTGATGATAATGTAGAGCAAAAGATCCCTAGCAGTGCTGTCGGTCCTAAGGATGCCACACCCGGGGGAGCTCCAGTTAATCCAGTTGATGATAAGGTAGATCAAAAGATCCCTAGCAGTGCTGTCGGTCTTAAGGATGCCACACCCGGGGGAGCTCCAGTTAATCCAGTTGATGATAAGGTAGAGCAAAAGATCCCTAGCAGTGCTGTCGGTCTTAAGGATGCCACACCGGTTCCGCCGGTTAGTGGACAAGATCGTGCTTCAATCGGTTCGATTTCAAAGGAAACGGTGGATCTAAGTGGTACACCAGTTTATGATGACTTTAATACTTGGGCCGGCTATAGTACAAATGAATTTGGCCCGAATAAGACAATTTCGGTTGTCGTAACCCAGGACGCTAATAATCCTAACTTAAAGCACTATGAAATCACCTTTTTGCCAACGAGTCGTTTTTATAACGGTGATGGTAATCGAGATTACAAAATGTCCAATGCCCGGATGGGATTCGCGTTATCTAAGGATTTAACCATTGTCGGAAATATTAATTTTAAGACGTATTACTACTTAAATAATGCGGACAACTTTAAGGATGGTAAGACGAGTGATGCTAAAGTTCTAGATAAAGAGTTCCTAATCGATCATGGCAAACTTTATGATGCGCAAGGGCACTCGCTCAGTAAAGTCTTTTATTCGGACTATGGTGCGTGGTCAAATGCTTGGAGTCAAGCTAGAAGGGATGCTAATTATAGCCATGATCAATCCCTCTTAATTAGTAATATGAAGTATGCGGATAATGCAACCCAAGTTCATAATCACTTTTTCAATGATGTTCCCGGTTGGGATGGGACTTCACCTCGGGTTTCATATTGGGGACAGCGTGAGGTGCAACGGCAAGGTAAAGGGATGGGGATGTTTGCTGAGTCGATCACGATGAATGCTGATAGCAATCCTTCCACCAAGGGTCAATATAATCAGTATGACTTTACCCAAGCATATATGTGGAAGTCTTGGGGGGCATGGAATAATACGCAGGCCGGGACTTATACGGTTTCGTTCGATGCGATTTCCAATCCTGATATTAAGGCTAAACAGACTTTTTCGGGGGTAATTACGGCCTTTGGGACGTTTCAACAAAATTCATCTTATTACTACGGTCACCTTACCGGTGAGGAAATATCTAAGGTTCGGGAATATAAGAATATTACCGTCCAGGTGGAGGATAAATTTGATACCAAGGGCTTAGAAAATGTTACGATGCCAGAGCGGGAAATTACTATTGGGTATCAAAAGATTACTAATAAGGTTGAAGGGGTTGGGGTTATCTATACCGTAGAGAATCCCTACGATCAGTATAAAAATATTAGTGACACGTATTCTAGCGCGGTAGTGAATACTGGTGATACCTTTACCCACCAATATTCCGTAAATGTCATTGTTCCAAAGGCTGGAACGCAAATCGTATACCTTGATGCTAACCAAACTGCACCCGCTAAAACGGCTGACGGCAAGAATTTGATGGCGGATGAATATACTCCGGAAGATATTGCGAAAGATACTGGTGTAACGGCGCCAGAAATTAAAGGGTATACCTTAACTCAAACCCGTTCATTTGATGCGAAAACGGGAACGTTAACGGTTACCAATAATTATGTGCGGACGGTTCCATTGGAGGAATTAAGCAAGGAAGTTACGGATTATACAACTAAGGTTAAGGATTTTTTGAGCTATGTTACTAGTGATGACTTCTTTAACGCTTGGAAGTATAACCCAACAAACCAAACGGTAACCCCACCACAAGATAGTCCAACCGCATATGAAGAGGCATACAAAACAAGGCTAGCAGCCTTAAATGATGCCGCCAAGACTTTGAAAAATGATATTAGTGCCTTGGACCCAGCTAATTATGCGGAATATGGTCATCAATACAACAGTTTGCTAGATACGTATACGAGGGCGGTAGCACCATTTGATTCAAGTACGGGTACCTTAGTAAAGGATTTAAGTACTCTTTATACTGACCTAAGTAAACAAGATCCACAGTTAGATTGGTCTAATCTTCCAATTGATGGGCAAGCCAATGGTAATATTTACCGGAGTAACTTATCTGATTCACTTTCTAGTTGGATGCGGACGATTGGTAGTAAGAGAACCCCAGGAACGATTATTAAGGGGATTTATGATTTAGTCGATGGGGCCGAAAATATCAAGACTACTCCGCGGTACACTGAAGCTAGTCAACCTAGACAAGCGGCCTTTGATCAGGCCTTGAAAAACTTAAAGCCGCAGCTGACAAACGTGACGAACTTTAAGGACTTGGGGGATTACTATAACCTAATGTATTCCCAAAATAAGTTAAAAGAAGCAATTTATCGGCTTGATCATGTCACACCGGAGGAAAGTAGTAGTACGAGCGGGTCAAGTGATGATGGTAATAATGGCAGCCATAACACTAACCCTGGTGATAATGGCAGCCATAACACTAACCC
>NZ_PCYY01000044.1:0-3925 GCF_002553955.1 Lactobacillus sp. UMNPBX12 | reverse complement strand
AATAAAAAAGTCAATCAACGAGAGAGATTATTTACACAAACTTCTTGACAGTCTCCTACTCATATTCTATGATAAACTCATTATTGTTATAAAAATAAGTATAAACGAGGAAAAAATGCGCAAAAAAAATATTTATTCTATTTGTATCGGATTACCGATCTTTTTGATTCTTGCATTCTCTATTATGGCTCATGCAAGTTGGGTTACCGGCTTTGACAATTTCTTTGAAGGCTTAGTCCACAGTATTCCTAATCTGCAGAGCATTATGCATGTAATTACATTTTTAGCAGATACTAAAGTTGACTTAGTTTGGATGCTGTTGATAGCTGTCATTCTTTGGCTGAAAAAGCAGCGTCCTCTTTCGGCAAGTATTGTCATTTCACTAGTTACAGCTGATGCTTTTGGTTGGATTGTTAAACATATAATCCAACGGGCACGACCAGCTGCTCACTTAGCTGCTGATGATGGTTTCAGTTTTCCTAGTGGCCACACATTAGGAATGGCGATCATTGTTTTCTGGCTAATACTAATATTGATTCCAGCTTTAGTTAAAAATAAAACTGCTAAAATCTGGCTCACTGTTTTATTAGCTATTTGGCTTGTTTTAGTAATGATTTCAAGAGTTTATCTCTACGCTCACTGGCCAAGTGATGTTTGCGGCTCAGTTGCTATGGGCTTAATGTGGATTGGCTTAGTAGATGCAATTTGGGATAAAGTTACTCCACAAACAGACAAAAATAATTTTTAAGATTAAAAATAGTCGACGATAAGTCGGCTATTTATTTTGGGCAAAAATAAAAAGTCACTAAGGAAAATGTCCTTAATGGCTTTTCTACACCTTCAAATTTCTTCCTATCAGCAGATGTCATAAGAAACATCTTGCTTAGCCTTTTCATCCTCGGAGCGCTCATCACACGCTCCGCTACTATGATATCAAATAAAAATAAAAAGATAAAGATTTTTACTTGATAAATTTCAAAAAAAGTATATGAATTCTTAAAAATCAAATTTGTATATTGCTATCATTTTTAACCTTTTTTAGCTCTGATTTAACTGATTTGCTTTTAGTATTGTTAATTGTCTTAAAAAAGGCGGAAATTTGGCCAATTTCTTTTTCGGTAGTCGAACAACAGCCACCTATTATTCTAGCACCATGTTCATACCACTCTTGACTTAACTTTTTAAAATCGAATTTTGCATTAAATGGAATCCAATTGCGCTCAAATTCGTTATAAACGCCACCCAAGTTAGGATAAATGACAATTTGTTTATCAGTAAAATCATGAATTTTATCAATTACTGCAGTTGCTAAAAATGGTTTAAAGCAATTGGCTCCAATCGCAAATACTTGATCATATTCATTAAGCTTTTGCACTACCCGCTTTAAAGGAGTGCCATCACTAATTTTAGTTGTATCATGCAATGTAAAACTTACATACACTGGAATTTCCGGAGCATTTTCCTTTAACCAATCTAAGATTGCTACAACTTCATACAATTTAGGCTGAGTTTCAAGTGCGAGACAATCAGGTTTATTTGCCAATAAAATCTTCAATCGTGGTAAATGAAAATTAAGATATTCCTCCGTTGTTAGAGAATAATCTCCGCGAAATTCATCCCCTTGAGCTAAATATGCACCATAAGGTCCTACTGAAGCCGCTACATAATTATGAATTCCCGTTGTCTTTGCAAAATCATCACGGGCTTTTTTGGCAATTTGAACTGCATTAGTAATCAATTTAGTAGCCTGGTCTTGTGTAAAACCATGTTTTTCAAAAGCTGGGATATTTGCTTGATAAGTATCAGTAATTGCCATCTGGGCTCCAGCCTTAAAATAATTCATATGTACTTGATAAATTTGAGCAAGATTATGTTCTAATGCAATTGCTGTCCAAAGTTCATTATTTGTATCAATGCCTAACTTCTCAAGAGCTGTAGACATTGCACCATCTAAGATTAATCCTCGATCACGGATCTGTTTGAGCAAATTCATTTTTCTCACCTTAATATAAATTAAGTAGATAGTTAATATATATTTAATATTACATTAATCTTAGATCTGTTTCAAATATTATTTCTTCCTATGTCTTATTTTTTAGCTACAGTTTGCTATAAATTTATTTAATTATATTTTCATATAATATTAAAATAAATTTTTGAAATCATGTAAATAATTGGCCAAATAGTGTGCCGTTAAACTTTCAGGCTTTTGCTTTAATTCTAAAGGCTTACCCTCTTGGACAATCCGACCACCGTTTTTACCACCACGTGGGCCTAAATCAATCATGTAATCACAATTGACAATTAAATTTAAATCATGAGTGATTGTAATAATGGTAGCTCCCTGAGCTAACAACTTTTGCATTACTTGGACCAGAACCTTCACGTCAAGAGGATGCAAGCCAATCGTAGGTTCATCGAAAACAAACAATGTATCATTTTGTTTATGACTAAGATGAGTAACAAGTTTAAGGCGCTGAGCTTCTCCACCTGACAAAGTTGGTGTATCTTCTCCCAAATGTAAGTAATCCAAGCCTACTTCTTTTAACAATTTTAGCTCTCGTTCAATCTTAGGCACTTTAACAAAAATCGGTAGAGCTTCATTAACATCTAGATTTAGGACATCAACAATTGACAGATCATGCCACTTCACCTTTTGTACATCTTGATTATAACGATCGCCATGACAGGTTGGACAGACTTGTTGCATATCTGGTAAAAATTGGATGTCAAGAGTCACAATTCCTGTACCACCACAAGTAGGACAAGCTCCTTGTTTATTATTATATGAAAACCAACTTGGCGTATAATGCTTCTTTTTAGCGAGTGGCTGACTAGCATATAACTTTCGTAAATTGTCCATAATTGAAGTATAAGTTGCTACAGTTGACCGAGTACTTTTACCAATTGGAGATGCATCAACACTTACTACATTTGAAATTGGGCTAGAAAAGCTACTAATTTGTTTTGGCAATTTTTCACTTTTGCTTTTTGCTATAATAGCGGGCACTAAACTATCCAAAATCAAACTAGTTTTACCGGCACCTGAAAAACCAGTTACTGCAGTTAATTGGTTTAATGGGATTTTAGTTTTTACATCATGTAAATTAAAATATTGCTTTACTTCAAATGAAATAGAATCGGAATTTATTTGATTGGCTGACTCTCTGGCAAGTAACTTAGCACTGCCATCCAAATATGGTCGAATTAAAGAATGCTGATCATGTTTGATCGCAGTAATTGAATCTTGATCCAAAATCTGACCACCTTTTTTACCTGAACCTGGTCCAATCTCAATTACTTCATCAGCGGCTTTAATAATGTCAACATTATGATCAACAACTACTAATGAATTGCCCTGAGCAACTAATTTTCGTAAAACCTTAATTAATCCTGCAACATTAGCAGGATGGAGACCAATAGAAGGCTCATCCAAGACATATAAAACTCCAGTAGTTTCAGTACGTAATGTTCTTGCTAATTGAATTCGTTGCAATTCACCTGTCGATAAGGTATTTCCACTTCTAGCCATAGTCAAATAGTCTAGCCCTAAGTCTAATAATGGTTGCAAATTATCCAAAAACTCCTGAATAATCGAATGAGCCATTTTATGCATATTAGTTGGTAAAGTTGCTTGCACATCTTTAACCCAGGTAACTAAATCACCTAACTGCATTTCAGCCACCTGATTAATATTTTGCTTACCGACCAGCTGTTGTAACAATTCTGGTTTCAAACGACTACCATGACAAAGTGGACAAGTCGAATAAGTAAAGAATTCGGCTATTCTTTTTTGCGCACGTTCTGATTTGCTACTCTTTGCTGAACGATAGACAGCTTGCCGAGCATTTTCATATAAGGCATTAAAATGGTTCAGTATAAATTCTTGTGTAAATAGAAATTAGATAACAAAAAAAGAAGGGTT
>NZ_PCYY01000043.1:0-5228 GCF_002553955.1 Lactobacillus sp. UMNPBX12 | reverse complement strand
CATAATAATGGTAATACCCACAGCTAGCCAGCCATGAGTTATCTTTTCTTCATTATTAATGAGCTTCTGAATGATTGGCTGAATAAATTTTACTAATAAAACTACACCAACGCCCCAAAATAATGAAATCATTGGGGCCACTCGACCTTGAATGTTACCCCATAATTTTGAATAATCCCAAAGCTTCATGTGAAAGATTGTCTCTAATAGCCAACTAGCCACAAATTCGAAAATAGTGGCAACGATAGTCCCTACTATAAATAAAAGGAGCAGGTTATCTCGCACGTCTTTGGTACAAATTAAAATTGTAGTAACGGCGAACCCATATACGGGGCAGTAAGGACCAAACAGAAATCCCCGATAATCATAATGGTGGTCTTTGATCGAACAATAAAAGGTTTCCCAAAGCCAGCCGATAACTGAATAAGTAAAAAATAAAACAATAATTTCTGAAATAGTGTACGGCATGTTTGTTTCTCTTTCATGATACAAGTTTATCTATCTCAATAATACGTGAAAGAGTCTATTTTGGCTATTGAAAATCCGTATTTTAGTACAAATATAGATTATTTTAAGAATTTTGTTCGAACTGTCCACCCTGCAATTATTAAAATTATGCCCAATACGCTGAGCATAACACCGGCAGTTTCACCAGCTTTAGGTAATTTTGCCTTAATTTCTGATGTGTCACTTTTAGGGAGTGTGACATGAGTATCGTGTTTTTGCGACTTAGGCGAGATAGTACTTGCATTGTCCTTAATCTCGTCTTTATCTAGAGTAGTTTTTACTGAATCAGAATCTATTTTAGCCGTGGATTTTACCTCGTTAGCCTTAGTATCAAAACCAGTCAAGCCTTTTACAGTTGGAGTGCGTGAAAGGTTTGTATTTTCTGGGGAAGCTTGCTGCTTTTGATCTTTGACCTGTCCTTGAACTTTTTCACCTCCTTTATCTGAAGTAGTTTCTTTTTTATTAATAATCAGCTCTGCTAGACGTTTAAGCCAATCTTCAGAGCGTTCTTCATTATTTTTAGATTTTTTAATTAACGAAATTTGATTATCATCTCTAAACGTAGATTTATGTGGCGCTTCAATGTTAAAATTCTTATTACTTCGATCGTATTTAATTTCTTGCTCGTATTCTTGAACTCGATTATCGCCCAAAGTAAAGGACTGACTCACCCGAAGATAATTAGGCTCATTAGGCTCTGCTTCCACCTTGGTTCGATACTTAATCAAAATTGTGCTCTCTGAATACTTCTTAGCAGGAAATTCAGCTGTTAATTTGTTTTTCTTCAATTTAACTAAACTAGAATTTTGAATAAAATTATCATTCTTAATTACTTCAATCGTATCTGGATCTAGAACTAAGCCTTCTGGAATTAAATTTTCCAACTTCAAATCACCAGTATATTTTTCTTTCTTGGGATTCAGCCTTATTTCCCAGGTAATAAAATTTGTCTCTTGGTCATAATGACCTGCCAAACTATTATCAGACTGGTCTTTTGGCTTCTCTTTTTTGTCAGTAACTGCAATCTTAGGCGTTGTTTCGTTTTGCTCTATTGCCGCATTTACTGCGATATTTTCTTTAATTAATAAGGCAGCTAAGACTGCGCTTCCGATCAATAACTTTTTCATTCATTTTCCCTCACTTCAAACTTGATCAAAGAGAGTATATCTGAATTAAAATATTAAAGATATTGTTTTGACAACGAAAAAAACAAAAAGCCGACTTTTGTACCCAATAAGTGGAACAAAAGTCGACTTTTTGTATCATAAATTACTATTTTTTTCCTAACCAATGCAGGTTGCGTTTATTCTTTTTTCGCCCAGCAAGTTCAACTAAAAAACTAATAATTAACAAAGCAATTACTGAAATCCAAGTTAAAGTTTCGTGGTTGAGAATTGTCTGAATAAACAACAAAGCAAACAAAGCTAGATTCAATACAACAGAGCAAATCAAAATCCAGCGCTCGGCCCCAGTTTGTCCTGCAATGCGCAAGTGGCCTAAGTTAACCATGGCATACACCAATAAAAAGGCTAGGCTGGCCATCTCACCAACAGCTGATAATGGGAAAATCACAACGAAGATGCAGACAATCAGTGAAGTGATGAACAGACCCCAGTTGCCTAATACTAGCTTACCAGCCGTTGCCAAAACCTTCATAAGTTACGTAAAGTAAACCCGCAGCAGATAGGATACCTACAATATTGCCGCTATTTGAACTAGTAATTGTCGGCACATGCAGCTTAGTTAAACCTACCGCTACAAAAGACAGTAAGATTAACAATTCAAACGCAATAATTGCCATTTGCGCACGTGCCACTTGCTTTGAGCCCATAATATTAATTGCCACAACCACGATGACAATTCCGATACTGATTGCCTTACCCAGCCAGCCTGAGCTTGATTTTCCCAATAGTTGGCAGGCATATTCCGCAAATCCGGTCGCATATAACGCCATGGCGATAATCCAGCCGATATACTGGAAGACGTTCATCCCACCAGCTAGCAGGCCATCTCCGAATTCTTTTAGCAAAAACTTAGCGGCACCGCCTCGATCTGGATACTTCATTCCTAACTTTGAATACGAATAAACTGAAAATGCGGCCACAATGCCTCCAATTAGAAATGATACTGCAGCCAAACACCAGCAGAGTTGGCGGCCAAGCCGAGCAATGTATATAGGCCTGCTCCCATCATGCCACCAACACCGATGGTCGTGGCACCCACTACGCCAATTGAGCCAGTCTTATTTTGTTTTTTCATCCTTTTTGCCTTGCTGTAAATTTTATTGTTACTTTAATTATATAGTTTTTCAGCAAAAAAAGCGGATCGACTACTTTCGATTCGCTTATTCGTCTTCTTTAATTACTTTCAATCGTTGCACTCTTCCAATCGCACTACCAGCACCGCAACATACGCCTAGCCATAAACCTTGTGGCCAAAAATCAAGCACATTTACTAGATTATTTTGCACAGAAGAAGCTCCTAGCGCGCTACCTAATGTACCAAAAACTGCACCAATTATTCCCGCTATTATAGCCTTTATCCATATTCTACGAATTGCTTTGGGGCGTTCATCTGCTGTAATTTCGACAGAGAATATTTTTAATTTTCGCATTGCCAAATAAGTATAAGCACTCATCATCAGCATAATAATTGCAATCGCCAAAGGTAAAAACCACAAAGCCAGCTCACTTTTAATAGTCAATGCCATAATTAGCGTGATAACCAGTAAGATCAGTTCCACTACACCAGAGATTACATAGGCATTATTACCGATTCGCTCAACCTCTGCTAATTGCCGCTCGTCTAATTTACTATCAATGCCATACCAATATCTGACAAACTTAAGCCATAAACTTTCTCGTCTCATTTTGCTTCATCCCCATCCCAAAACAAAGTATTCAAATCCGTCCCTAATGCATGCGCCAAGTTCAGGCACAATTCTAGCGATGGATTATACTTATCATTCTCAATCAAATTAATGGTTTGCCTTGCCACCCCTATCCGTCTAGCAAGCTCCATTTGTGATATTTGGTGTTGCTTACGATATTCTCTTACTCGATTCATTGAGAAACTGTCAAATCTTTTGTGTAAATAGTTCTTTCTCGCAAATTGATCTTTTAATTTACGAATTTTTCCCAGACTCATCCTTTAACCCTATTATAAATATCAGCAACTCTATAATAGCTAAACTTACACCCGTGCAAGTCCAATACCATAATGATCGAACAAATATCCATTGATAGACAATACGATTACTTCAATTCCAGCATCTAGATCATTATAAATTGAAACGATGGTTGCTCGCCTTTTTCGGTCTTAATTGCTGCTTGTAATACAATTCCACTAACCATATTTTCTAAGCTTCCAAGCATAGTATGTATCATGAATATACATAATGAAACATAAATAATATTGCCTTGTTAGTACAACTCCCATATAGTCGCTATTACTAGCTTATGATTAACTACACTTGGCGACAACTACCCATGATTCAGACTTTTACTGGACCAGATAAAATATCATGCCCGACACACGAGAAAAAGAACCGAATCCCAAAGATTCGATTCCCAAAGTGCCAATCATGGCAATATCTTAACTTAGTTGTCCTTTGTCTTTTTAGTTATACTTGCATCATCAGAACTTCTAAATGCATAATCAAAAATTGAATCATATTTGACTATAAATACAACAGCCACCACAATTATGATCCACCTAAGAATTACACTGATAACGGATTTTACACCTAAGAGCTTAAGTAAAGCATTGATACACTCAAAATCATATAAAATATATAACCCACTATCAATTATTGAAAAAAGACATAAACAGATAGCCAATACCTTAAAAAACTTTTTTTTCATTTTTAACTACTTCCCAATATATAAAATAATCGCAAATATACTTAAAAAGTCTATTTTCTATCAGACCATGGAGATAAATTTTACTGACTAGTTAGAATAAAGCGAATACTATTGCTCTTGAAGTAACGCCAGCCCAATATTTTGAGAATCCTATATTACGAAGAGTCTTATATAATCTATCTTGAACATTGTCTTCTACTCCTGTAAGAATAGCAGTTATGTTCCCCAATGCATGATCACCTAATTTTACGCCTGACTTTTTAGCAAACTTTTTCAAAATCGGCACAGCTACTTTTACAACAGTTTTAGCCGCCGCTGTTTTCCATTTTGAAGATGCTAATGGATCATTAGGATGATTTTCTAACTCTGGAGAATTGGAATAAACTTTGTAAGAATTAAGTATCCATCCTTAACTTTCATACTAATAGTGTTATCATTAGCTACTATATCTTTTATAGTAGCCAATGTATCAGCAGGCACTTTATTATAATTATAAGTAGCTACAGTTTCAACCGTAGTATCTTCATCAGCCAATACAGTAGTAGTGAAACCTTTTAAAGTAAAAAGGAAAATTACAAATGTTAAAAGAAAAAGAATAATTGAAAATTTAATTTGCTTAATATGCATGATTCATTCCTTCTTTCTACTTTATGAGAGCATCATAATATATTTATTAAAAAAGGAGTAGGCTTTATGGTTAAAAAATATGTAATATTTATAATTGCTCTATTTTCTTTATTATTAATAAGTTTTTTCTGTAAAACAATATACACGTAAATTGCAATAATAAATTGAACACTTACGCTGTTTGATAGATTTTATCTAATTCTCTTTCGAAGATTTCATCTGGTGTGTGAT
>NZ_PCYY01000042.1:0-5240 GCF_002553955.1 Lactobacillus sp. UMNPBX12 | reverse complement strand
TGATGTATTTTAATACGTCATCTGATAATTCCTGTTCATTTAAACTTAATTTGACTAATATAATAGCAACACCATCAACTCCTGAAACTACTGAAGAAGAACATTTGACAATAAAAGATCATGTGGGTTCATCAACTTTAAGAAGAGGATTACCACAAACTGGTGAAAAGAAATCTACTTTGAATGTAGGTTTTGCCCTTGCTGGCATAGGCTTGGCTTTGCTTGCAGGGATGTTGTTTGATCCTAAAAAGAAGCACTAATACTGAATAAGAATTAAGTTCGTTAAAGATCGAATCATTTTGGGTTCGATCTTTTTTAGTAACAAAATTTAAAAAATCCCACCTTCGTGAATAATTGAATACTTTATGTATTTCAATCGTCCACTTTAGTGGGATTGTATCAATTCAGGATGATCTTTTTGAATTTCCTGTTTTTGAAGGGCAGCCCAAGTCCATGGAAGAGTTTTTTAGTCGCCTAGAAACTATAGGCAAGGCTTGGCATAAAGCCTATGATACCATTGATTCCGATACAGATAGAGTCATTAAGAGAACTAAAATGGATGCTCGTACTACGTTAGACCTACTAGAACATCTATCACCTGTACAGCTCTCTTGAAGAGAAAAAGAATATCAGCACGTCACCAGTATGGTTCTTAGACTATGATCAAAAAATTTATTGTACTGATGACGCCATCATTGGTCAGATGCTTCAAACCATTAATCATGACATTACCCGACGCAGCAGTCGTAGCTTATTACACTGGAAAATTCTTAAACAAAATTGTTTCAGAGATTTTTATTTTTTGATGGGTGTTATTTTTTATTTAGTTTTAAGTGATTTTATCTATTAAAGGTAATAGCTCTATGTTATATTATAAGTGTTATAATAATGTAAAAATTATTAGGCACTGAAATATAGTGCCTTATGATACGAGGAGAAAGATCATGTTAGAAAGAGTCCCAAAATATACACTAAGAAAACTGTCAGTTGGCTTGGCCTCAGTGATGATTGGATCAGGAATACTGATGAACTCTCCAAAGGTACTTGCTGATACTACTAGCCCAAGTGAAAGTACTGGTACTACTAGCGCAAGTGGAAGTACTGGTACTGGTACTGGTACTACTAGCGCAAGTGAAAGTACTGGTACTGGTACTGCTGTTCCATCTTCTAATCAAAATGAAGGTAATGGTGAGAATCAATCTCGTACCCCTGCTTTAGGTGATAACCATGCTTCAAGTGATGCTAATGGACTTGACGGTGTAGATTCGATTGTACCTGATAAGCCATCTGATGGGGGAAAATCTACTCAAGGTAATAATAATCCTATGATCTATGAAAATAATGCTGATTCTAAAGATCAATGGTTAAAGACAGGAACAGGAGAACTTGCTCAGTATCTTAAAGTCACAGGAAAAGATGGCAAAGAATATGTAACAGCTTATAATAATCCACAATCTCAGCTTGTAATTAATTATAATCTGATCCATCCTAATACCTTTGAATTAGTTACTGTTTTAAAAAATGGTAATAAAAATGCAAACCCTCTGCTTATAACTTTCTGGAGTCCCGATTTTGCTTTAGATACTAATAGGCAAAATGGTGAAATTCAAATCGATAGTCAGCAGGGGCACAATTACAAGATATCCTATCATTATCATACTAGTGGTGGGTCTTATCCAAGTTATCAAGAATCTCAAGATCAAGGATATAAACTAGCTGATTTAGACGGAGTGTATTTAAATAGAGCAACGATACAAGCTGACGATACAATTAGATATATAATACCATTGAAGTATATTGGTGATGGATCTAAAAAAACTCAATCTCCATATTATGGCAGAGATTACACCACCTATAAGGAAATTGCTACAAGAAATATTTCAATTGAGAAGCTTGATCCAGCTCAAATTGAAACACCAGCTAAGCCAACAACTGATAAAGACACTGTTACTACTGGGATCTACAATAATCCCCAGATCACTGCTTCAGATTGGCACAAGATGGCCCATGGCCAGGTTATTGCTTATTACACGGCTAAGGGGAAAGACCGTAAAACTTATGTAACTGGGTATGTAACTGCTAATAATAAGTCTGAGTCGATCATCAATGTTGATCAGATTGATCCAAACACTCTGGAATACCATTTGATTTACCACAATGGTGACAAGGAAGTTGGTTCCGGGTTGTGGTTCAACTTTGCTGATAACAAGGCTGTAGCGATTGATACGAGCCGTCTTGGTGCTAATGGTCCACAATTGAAGAGTCAGCAAGGCTGGTCTTATGGCTGGGGGATCAACGGTACTGGTGATGGTGGTAACTATTACAGTGACTGGGCAGAATACCTTAAGGCCCACAATGGTTCTGGAGATAAGGCTACGCAAATTACCATGACGGGGACTGCCTTTAAACCAGATGATACAATCGAATTTATCATCCCGGTTAAGTACATTGGTCAGCTCTCTGATCAGGTTCATTCACTAACCTTTGCGCCACAGGTTAACGACTATGGTGGAGGTAACTTTGCCAATGGGATTAAACTCTACTTCACAACTGTGCGCAAGGACTTAAGTCAGGTTAAGCGGGTAGACTTGCTTCCGACTGAGTTCATGGGGGAAAAACCTGGTGAATCAGACTGGAAGCTCGTTAAGGAAATTTCCAAAGATATGCCAAATGGGTGGGATGCCTTTAAAATTAGCAACTTCCCAACCTATAAGGGATCATTCAATATGGACTCACTACCAAAAGGGGACAGACCATCGCTTGTTTACGGCAGTGCGCAATACTTTATTGATCTAAGAAAAATTCAAGAAATTTTTGCTAACCATGGTTACACGGTCAAGTATGCTAACAACAACGGTAAAGCTCAGGAAATGCCATTCTATGCATACTCCACCCTACCAGGGGCAAAACGTGTTGATGATGATAGACCTGTCTTGAATGACCCATCTATCTGGGTAATCCAAGTTCAAGCTGTGCCTGCTATTATTTTAAATAAGGATCAACACTATGTGGCAGATCCAAATGCTAAGCCATGGGACACCACTTCAATGATTGATGAGATTTATGCTGCTGATGACGCAGGAAACCGGGTGACGCGCGATCAACTAACAAAGTTGCCAAAGACGGACGTGGATATTAGTTATGAATACCAAGCTCCAGGGGCTGCTACAGCCGCTGCGGTTGATAAGGTCGACTTGACTAAGGCGGGGGTATACACTGTAACTTACAGTCATACTTATGCTAATAAGCAAGTAGTTAAGGATAGTCGCAAGGTTTATGTCGATTATGTTAAGCAAGAAACCAAGGACATTACTCGAACAATTATTGTCCACAAGCCAAACGGAACTGACCAAACAGTTACCCAAAAAGCAACATTGACACGGGAAGTGATTCTTGATGCAACTACTGGGAAAATCAAATCTGTGGGTGAATGGAATCCTGCTAAGTGGGAAAGATACTCAGCTCCAGAATTTACAGGTTACACTCCAGACAAAGCTCAAATTGATGAAACTACTGTGAACGAGGACACTCAGAATACAACTGTTGAGATTAGCTATACAGCTAATGAGATCACAAAGCAAGAAAGCAAGGACATTACTCGAACAATTATTGTCCACACGCCAAACGGAACTGACCAAACAGTTAAACAAACAGCAACATTGACACGGGAAGTGATTCTTTATGCACCTACTGGGGAAATCAAATCTTTGGGTGAATGGTCTACTGCTAAGTGGGAAACATACTCAGCTCCAGAATTTAAAGGTTACACTCCAGACAAAGCTCAAATTGATGAAACTACTGTGAACGAGGACACTCAGAATACAACTGTTGAGATTAGCTATACAGCTAATGAGATCACAAAGCAAGAAAGCAAGGACATTACTCGAACAATTATTGTCCACACGCCAAACGGAACTGACCAAACAGTTAAACAAACAGCAACATTGACACGGGAAGTGATTCTTTATGCACCTACTGGGGAAATCAAATCTTTGGGTGAATGGTCTACTGCTAAGTGGGAAACATACTCAGCTCCAGAATTTAAAGGTTACACTCCAGACAAAGCTCAAATTGATGAAACTACTGTGAACAAGAACACTCAGGATACAACTGTTGAGATTAGCTATAAAGCTAATGAGATCACAAAGACAGAAACCAAGGACATTACTCGAACAATTATTGTCCACGAGCCAAACGGAACTGACCAAACAGTTATCCAAAAAGCAACATTGACACGGAAAGTGATTCTTTATGCACCTACTGGGGAAATCAAATCTGCGGGTAAATGGTCTACTGCTAAGTGGGAAAGATACTCAGCTCCAGAATTTACAGGTTACACTCCAGACAAAGCTCAAATTGATGAAACTACTGTGAACGAGGACACTCAGAATACAACTGTTGAGATTAGCTATACAGCTAATGAGACCTCAGAGCAACCAGGTCACAGCAAGGACAACAGTAATAATGACAACAATGGTGGTAACAACTCAAATACTGAACTAACTGATAACAATACTGATACCTCAAACCCAACTGACAATAATAAGTCTAGCAAGACCAAATCAACGACTACTTCTAAATCTAACCAGTCTTCAAAGGCTAAGCGAACCACTAAATCTGGTACGATTAGCCCTAAGGCAGTCGCTTTAGCTAATACTACTGCTGGTCTAGCTACTTCAGCTAAGGCAAATATGGAAAACGGTATTGCCAAGAACAACAGCCAAAATTCTCAAACTTTGCCACAGACTGGTGAAAATGAAAGTAAGGTAGCATTTGCCGTTGCCGGGTTGTTAGCAGCTGCTTTGGGCATTTTTGGTATAGCTATTAATCATAAAAAAGAAAATTAATTAGCTAAGTTGAATAAATCATACAAAAAGACGCATAGAATAGTGGCTCTTTGTCAAACACCCTAAAGTATAAAGGTAGATAGAAACATGACGATGTTTTTATCTACCTTTTTTCTTATACTTAGATTGAGGTTGCGGTTGAACCTTTCAAGGCAGCCGTTAGAATAAGGCAGTTTTGCTCCATTAAGCACAGCTTTTAGGTTATGTTTAAAGGTCAATAGTGTTTTGTGCATTAAAGTCCCAATTTGATCTTGGCAGTTGATTAATAATTTGAGCTCATGAGTATTGCCCGTTTTAACGGCTTGAATAAAGCTTTGCATCAGGTTATATGAATTCTCTAATGAAGAAAAGATAACTCATGGCTGGCTAGCTGTGGGTATTACCATTATTATG
>NZ_PCYY01000041.1:0-6537 GCF_002553955.1 Lactobacillus sp. UMNPBX12 | reverse complement strand
GTTGAACGACTACTCCGTCGAGTAATCATCCAACACTAGATTAGTATGTTTTGTTATTATTGGTAATAAAATACGTAAAAAGTAGGTAAAGTTTTTTCGATTAGCATTTAACAAATAACTTAAATAGAACTACCATATAGGTGGCTGGACGAGAATCTTCTCTCGTAGAAGCAATTAATAAACCAATTTTCTTCATTTATAATCTAACCAAAAAGGACAGGGATGCTCAATTGCATTGCTGTCCTTTATTTTTGATAATCTTCGCCGTAAATATAACGATGTAATTTTAGGTATTGCTCATATAATCTGCGTTCATTTTGATTGTCTTTTGGAAAATAATATTGTTTGCCTTTGAGTCCCTTGGGCATATAATTTTGCTTGGCGATTTGATGCGGAGCTTGAAAAGGTGACTCAGCTAGGCCAGCTCCCGTGATTTCTTTAGCGTGTTTATAATGAAAGTCACGCAAACTATTAGGCATGGGATACCGATTGGGATGATCACTATCTTGATCAAGTCTTTTCCAAATTTCCTCAAATGCTCCTGATTTTGGCGAAATACACATTAACATTGTTGCAAACATTAGTGGATATTTAGCTTTAGGCATTCCTATCTTTTCAGCTTGATTAGCTGCAGTAACAATTTGAGTTACTTGTTGCGGATTAGCTAAGCCAATATAAGTATATGGAATCTCACGCAGACGCCGTACAACCGAAGCTAAATCTCCATTTTTTAGCAAAATAGCAAGATAATAAAGTGCAGCATCTGTGTCAGAGCCAGCCATAGAGTCAGAATATGCAGCTAAATAATCGTAATGTTTAGTGGCTTTCTTATCATAGCTAAAGAATTGCTGCTTAGTAAACGATTTAACATTTGCTAAGGTGATCTTTTTAGGATTAAGTGCATGAACAGTCTCTAAAATGTTTAAAGCAATTCGTAGGTCGCCATCAGCTGCGGCTGCTATCAAATTTAACGAATTTTTTTCAACTTGGTGATCTACTAATTTAAGGACCTTAGTACATGCTTTGTTCAAAACAGCTGCAATATCGTCTTCTGTTAGAGGATTGAACTCAAAGATTTGACAACGTGACCGCACAGCTGGCACAATCGACATAATTGGATTTTCAGTGGTAGAGCCAACAAGTAAAACGTGACCATTTTCTAAATAAGGTAATAAAAAATCTTGTAGATTTTTGGTCATACGGTGGATTTCATCAATTAAAAGAACGAAGGTCTGATACTTATAAGCATTAATAATGTTGTTCAACTGTGCTTTATTATCAATTGAAGCATTAAAGGAAGCAAAGGGATAATCATTCTCTTTAGCAATAATTTGAGCTAAGCTTGTCTTTCCGGTACCAGGAGGCCCCCAGAGAAGTAAAGAAATATTAACATGCTGCTTGATAATATTTCTTAAAGCCTTTCCTGGTCCCAGCAATTCACTTTGGCCTACCATATCCGCCAGTGTTTGCGGCCTCATTTGTTCGGCAATTGGTGTTTTAAAATTCATCAAATTCCTTCTTTCAGTAAGGTAAGTATACTATTTTCTACAATTTTTTGTAAAAATAGCTTGCACTATCAAAAAGTAAGTTATACAATAGAACTAATGTACGAGAAGTTAACGAGTTTTTTTAGAAAGAGGCGTATTGTATGATTACTCTTTATATGTCAACAAGTAGTGCATCTTCACGTAAGGCGAGAGCATGGCTTAACAAATATCATCTTTCTTTCAAGGAAAAGAACGTCTTTAAGGAATTATCTAAAGAAGATGTCCTTCATCTGTTGTCTTTAACTGAAAATGGAACTGAGGATATTTTATCTACTCGTTCACAGTCTTTCAAACAATTAAAGAATAAGTTGAATGAAGACTTGTCATTGTCTAAAATGGTTGATTTAATTACTCAGAATCCAGGATTATTAAAGAGACCTATTATTGCAGACGACCATCGGATGCAGGTGGGCTATAATGAAGAAGATATTCGGCAGTTCTTGCCTCGTGATATCAGAAAAGCTGAATTAATTGAGGCACAACGGATTGCTGATGCTGCTTAAATAAGACAAAAAACGATGAATTTACCTTTGTGGGTGATTCATCGCTTTATTTTGCTCTAAATTTTTATTTAGCTGAACCTGGGCGTTGCTTCTTGGCTACTTTTTTACCCATAGTCATGTTGTCATTATATCCCCATACCCAAACTGCAATAAATGAAACTATAATTGAAACAGCACTGGCAATTAGGAAAGTCATAGAAACTATTTAGTTGAGTAGGATGGGCCGGGTTGAAAAAGCTTGAGAAGCCAATTAGACCACCGGTAAAGCCATACATAGTACCATGCATTAAACCAGTAACTAGGCCACCGAAGGCTGAGCCAATACAACCTGAAGCAAAGACCTTCTTATATCTTAAGTTAATACCATAAATAGCGGGTTCAGTAACACCGCAGAAGGCTGAAATAGCTGCTGCAATTCCTAGCTCTTTCATGTCTGCTTTCTTTGATTTGATTGCGACTGCAAGAACAGCTGCACCTTGGGAAACCATTGTTGCGCAGATAATTGCGTTTAATGAGCTTTGACCAGTTGAGGCAATTTGTTGAGCAACTAGTGGCACAATGTCTGACTTTGAGGAATTAACTAAAAAGCTAAAAGAAATAGGCGTTGGCGTCATGTTGGATATGGTGCTAAACCATTGTTCAACCGAAAATATATGGTTTAAAAAAGCTTTGGCAGGAGACGAAAAGTACCGCAAATTCTTTTACTTAAGGAAAGCTAAGCCTGACGGCTCCTTGCCTAATAATTGGCAAAGTAAGTTTGGTGGACCAGCTTGGGCAAAATTTGGTGATACGCATTATTATTACCTACATTTATATGATCCAACTCAAGCAGATCTCGATTGGCATAACCCAGAAGTTCGTCAAGAATTGTTCAAAGTAATTAACTTCTGGCGTTCAAAGGGAGTACATGGTTTCCGTTTTGACGTAATTAACGTGACCGGTAAGGATGAAAAGTTAGTTGATTCAACTGGTGATCCAAGTCAGGAAAAGAGTCTTTATACTGATACAGCAGTAGTGCATCAATATTTGAAAGAAATGAATCGCGCTACTTTTGGTCAAGATCCTGACTCAATTACGGTGGGTGAAATGTCTTCAACTACTATTGCTAATTCGATTGAGTACTCTAAGCCGAGTGAGCATGAATTGTCCATGGTTTTTACTTTCCATCATTTAAAAGTCGATTATAAAAACGGTGAAAAGTGGACTAAAGAGCCGTTTGATTTCATGAAATTAAAGCACTTATTTACTGAATGGCAAGAAAAAATGGATCAAGGTGGCGGTTGGAATGCTTTGTTCTGGAACAATCATGACCAGCCGTGGGCCCTTAACCGTTTTGGTGATACTGGTAAATATCGAGAGAAATCTGCCGAAATGCTTGCTACTGCGACACATTGTATGCGCGGAACTCCTTACATTTATATGGGCGAAGAAATAGGAATGATGGATCCACATTATTCTTCAATTCATGATTATGTAGATGTTGAAGCTAAAAATGCTTTTGCGGCATTGAAACAAAAGGGAATAAGCGATGATGAAGCATTTGCAATAGTAAAAACTAAAGCACGAGATAACTCTCGTGTGCCGATGCACTGGGATGATAGTAAATTTGCTGGCTTTAGTGAATCAAAGCCATGGCTTTTACCAACAGATCAAGATAGAATTAATGTTGAAAAAGAATTACACGAGGGTGAAATTTTTGCTTACTATCAAAAATTGATCAAGTTGCGTAAGCACGAACAACTGATTTCTGATGGCCATATTAGAATGTTTTTAAAAGATGATCCACAAATTTTTGCCTATGAACGTTTTTTGAAGGATGAAGCTAAAAAAATATTAGTTTTCACTAATTTCTATGGTACTGATCATGTAGCACCATTGCCTGAACAATATCAAAATAAGAATTATCAACTCGTATTGAGCAATTATTCTGCACAAGATGGCAAACTAGAAGAGAATATCTCATTGAAGCCATATGAAGCTTTAGTAATTAAAATTAATTAGACTAGTGTAATTAATTGTGTTAAGGTAAAAATGTTCGTGAAGATTTCGATTTACGGACGAGGAATTCGCGAGAAGTCATGATTTTCAGGTCATGGCTTCTTTTTTTGCATAATAAGCAAAATTATGTAAAGTAATTGACAGCTTGCTTATAATAGATAGTAGAGAGAAGGAAAAACGATGTTAGTTGATTCTGATAGTTTTATTTCAGTTGAAAAGAAGCTAGTCAAACAAGGCAAGTTGCAAAAATTTGAAAAAGAAAATGGTCCAGTTACCAGTTTAATGATGATTAGTAAAGGAAGAATTGCGGACGATATGCGTTATCAGTTAGTCGAGAACTTGGCACATCATCCATTACATATAGTCTACAAGGCCTCATTTGATCAATATGATGAAACCCTGAATTGTATTTTCGATCGACAAACTAAAAAGCCAATCACAGGTTTATGGTACACGCCGCAAAGAAGAGACTTTACTGAACCGCCTAAGAAAATGGTCCAGCTTTTTATCAGTGAAATTGTAAATAATTTGACTGATTCAACAGGAATAGATTTGCCAATCTGGGTCTTTATCAATGATAAGGCACATTTGGCAGTTACTAAGAAAGATTTGAGTTAAGAAAAAAATCAGTGCGAACCCTATGTGAACATAAAAATGTGGGAGTTTCGCACTGATTTTGTTTTGTATTTTATGTGTTAACTCTTCTTTATATATTTTTGACATAGTATAATAGTTGATGAAGCCAAATATTTAGGATTGGATTTTATCCTAGTACTAAATATTGCGGTCGCACTCTATGTGAGTGCTTAAATTAAATTCAACTCTTGCAAATGCAAAAAAGCATCCCTAATCCAAATAGAGAAGGGGGATGCTTTTTTAATATCATTATTGACGCCAAGCGCTATCTAATTTTTGTTGACCAGCCTTAATTTGAGCATTAACATTTTGATGCTTATTTGCAGCAATTAAAATATTTTCCATAATTTGATTCATACCATTATAAGCAGAGTCAGAATTCTTAGCTACAGGAACACTGTAGAGATGCTTCATTGAATCCTTTAAGACACTTGGCAATTTCATCTTGCTGTCTAAGTATTCCTTACTATTTAAGACATTATCGTTAACAGGAATATAGCCAGTCTCATTAGCCCAAGTTAATTGGCTAGATTTGCTAGTCAAAAACTTCATATATTTCATGGCAGCATTTTTTTGTGCTTTTGAAGCATGGTTAAAGACATAAAGATCAGTCCCTTGAGAAATAGTGTATTCACCGGGACGAGGAGCAACGCCGTACGTAAACTTGTTGCCTACACCCATCTTAGTGTAGCTTTCACCAGCTGAAGTACCGATGTACATTGCGACTTTTTCATTAGCAAAAGGACCGGAGAGGTAACGTTCACTACCAGCAGTTCTAAAGTAGCCATTGCGTACGCCATCTGCGTAGAAGTTAATAATTTTCTTAGAGGCAGCCGAATCTAACTTGATTGAACGACCAAAAGTTTGTCCTTCATTCTTGAGACCTAGAACATAGTAGTTGGCTAAGTTATCAAAACCAGCACCAACAATTTTATGGTTGGACTTTTCATAAATTGCTTTAGAAACAGACTTAAGTTCTGCCATTGTTTTAGGTACCTTTAAACCATATTTCTTAAGTAAGGTCTTGTTATAAGTCAAGACTTCAATAGATTTGTTGAAGGGAATACCATATTGAACGCCATTAATTTGCGCACCCTTCATTAATTCAGGACGAATATTAGATTTGGCTACTGAGCCCCAGCCATAAGTTGAATTATTAATGTATGGAGTCAAATTGACCAACATCTTATTTTGCGCAGCTTGATAAAGCCAACCAGGATAAGCTTGAGTCATTGTTGGTAAGTTATTAGGATTTTGTTGAGTAGAAGTAATTTTCCCTTGTAACTGAGGGTAATTACCTTGATTTTCTAGCTTAACTTTGATGTTAGGATTTTCTTTTTCAAATTTATTAGTCAATTGTTTCAAAGTTTTTTGTTGTGCACCATTCATTGCGTGCCACATAGTAATTTCTGTCTTACTATTTTTAGCAGATGTAGTGCTCTTTTGATTTGAACAAGCTGCTAAAAATAATGCTGCAGTAGTTACTGCACCAATTGATAAATATTTTGTTAAGCCTTTCTTTGTCATCGAATTCTCCTCACTAAAAATAACATTAATAAAAATAAAATTTAAAATATATTTTTATTTTAATAAGCACAATATCTTGTATCACTTATTAACTAATGCAAGATAATATACTACTGGCTAAAAAAATAAAATTCAACCCTTGACTTTTTGCCTGCATTTATAAGCATTGATATATCAACGACTGTTTACTTAATAAAAATATTAGTAGCAAGAGAAATTGAATTAAAAACACATTTTATTAAATACAATATCTTGTGTATGATAAATGTAAGAGACTGTCAAGAAGTTTGTGTAAATAATCTCTCTCGTTGATTGACTTTTTTATT
>NZ_PCYY01000040.1:0-6587 GCF_002553955.1 Lactobacillus sp. UMNPBX12 | reverse complement strand
TCCCGAAAGGCATCCTAAATCTCACAGCCGTTTACACAAGAATTTATACTGAACCTTTAAAAATAAAGATTTAGATGGCGACTTTTTATTATTTGCCTTTACTTGGGGTGCCTTTTTAGCAGTAAATACCTATATGCCAATGTGGGCTCATGCATTACTAGGCTTGTCAGCTTTAATTGGTGGGATGACGTTAATTCCAAATTCGATTGTTGAAATTATCGCATCTCAAAGTGTAGCAGCGATTCAGGAGCATATGACAACCTTTAAATTAGTTTTGATTGGAATAGTTGCCATGATTATCTCATCAGCTGGTTTGTTTATTTCTGGCATACATACGCCTGTGCAGATGTTGACCTTTATTGGTGCATTTTCTGGCATTGGGGTTGGCTTTATCTTTGTTGCTTTGCAATTAAAGGTACAACTTGATGCGGGACTAAAGAATATGGCAACGGCCACTTCAACTTCATATTTGATCAGAATTTTAGCTCAAACAGTAATGGCTGCTGTTTATGGCGTAATTATGAATCTGAACTTGGCCAGCGGAGTTCAAACGCACAAGGGAATCACGATGACCATGATGAATAAATTGAGTGATGCGCAAAGTGCCAAGAGTTTGCCGCAAAACTTAGTGCCAACAATGAGAACTATTTTCCACGGCGGTATTAAGGAAATTATGTTGGTTTCATTGATTTTGTTAATTATCGCCTTTGTAATGAATTTCTACTTTAACTTTGGTAAAAAATGCAAGAAATTGTAATAATTTTGAAAATGAAAGCTCGATTTGTGAGCTCTTCTTTTTTAGTTACAGCATAATGTGTTTTTCGGCATAAGTGATTAAATCAGTCAAGCTGGTCTGATAATTTTGCTTAACCCACCAGACTAACAGCATATAGATTCCACCAGATTGATAGGCTATTGCATAGTCGGGTAGGTGGACATCAGAATGGTAAACTGACATCAGCTTTTTCAAATATTTAGTTTGAAAATTAAGTAATTCTCCTTCAAATCCTGCATCAAGCAGTAATTTCATTAGTTGAGGATTATCTTTGAAGAATTCAAGGTAGGCAGTAAGCTGCTGCTTAAAAGTTCTCAAATTATGTTGATCAATATCAGCGATAAAATTATGGTATTGATTAAATAAAAATTGCGCAATGACTTCATCTTTTTGGTCATAATTGCGATAAAAGGAAGTACGAGATACCTTAGCCTTACGGGTGATTTCTGCAATAGAGATCTCCGTATAAGGCTTTTTTTGTAGTAATTTGAATAATGCATGTTCAATTTGTTGCTGCGTATGCAGACTCTTCATATTCATCAAGATCATCCCCAAATGTAAAATGTTTGACAACTGATACCGCTTACATTATATTATAAGCATAAATAGTTACAAGTGTAACGATTATTGAAAGAAGTGTCAATTATGCATTATAGTAATGGCAATTATGAAGCCTTTGTTAAGGCTGATAAACCTAAAGATGTTGATCAAAAATCTGCTTATATTGTTGGTAGTGGCTTGGCTGCATTAGCTACTGCTGTCTTTTTAATTCGTGATGGCCAAATGAAGGGCGAGAAAATTCACATTTTTGAAGAATTAGGTCTGCCTGGTGGCTCAATGGATGGGATCTATAATAAAGAAAAGGAAAGTTACATCATTCGTGGCGGTCGTGAAATGGAGCCGCACTTTGAATGTTTGTGGGATTTATTTAGATCAATCCCTTCGCCTGACCATGAAGGTGAATCTATTTTGGATTCCTTCTATCGTTTAAATAGAAAAGATCCAAGTTATGCTAAAACTAGAGTAATTGTAAATCGTGGTCAAGCTTTGCCGACTGATGGGCAACTTCTTTTGACACCAAAGGCAGTGAAGGAAATTGTTGATCTTTGTTTAACTCCCGAAAAAGACTTGCAAAATAAGAAGATTAATGAAGTCTTCACTAAGGAATTCTTTGAATCTAACTTCTGGTTATATTGGTCAACAATGTTTGCTTTTGAACCATGGGCAAGTGCGATGGAGATGCGCCGCTACTTGATGCGCTTTGTACAGCATGTAGCAACCTTGAAGAATCTTTCATCATTGCGTTTTACCAAGTATAACCAATATGAATCATTGATTTTGCCGCTGGTCAAGTATTTAAAGGATCGTGGTGTAATCTTCCACTATAATACGGTGGTTGATAATATCTTTGTTAACCGCTCTGACGGCGAAAAGGTTGCTAAACAAATTATTTTAACCGAAGATGGCGAAAAGAAGAGCATTGACTTAACACCAAATGACTTAGTCTTCGTTACTAATGGTTCAATTACTGAGAGTACTACCTATGGAGATCAACTGCATCCCGCTCCAGCAGAACATGAATTGGGTGCAAGCTGGCAATTGTGGAAGAACTTAGCAGCTCAAGATGAAGACTTTGGCCACCCTGATGTCTTCTGCAAAGATATTCCAAAGGCAAACTGGCGGATGTCTGCAACTATTACCTTTAAAAACGATGATGTGGTGCCGTTTATTGAAGCTGTTAATAAAAAGGATCCACACAGTGGCTCAATCGTAACTAGTGGACCAACTACTATTAAGGATTCTAATTGGCTATTAGGTTACTCAATCAGCCGTCAGCCACACTTTAAGGCGCAAAAACCAAATGAATTGATTGTTTGGTTATATGGTTTGTTCTCTGATACCAAAGGTAATTATGTGGAAAAGACGATGCCTGATTGTAATGGGCTTGAAATGTGTGAAGAGTGGCTCTATCACATGGGTGTGCCGGAAGAAAGAATTCCTGAAATAGCTGCCGCAGCTACAACAATTCCGGTTCACATGCCATATATTACTTCTTACTTTATGCCAAGAGCTTTAGGCGACCGCCCAAAGGTTGTTCCAGATCATTCTAAAAACTTAGCCTTTATTGGTAACTTTGCCGAAACTCCAAGAGACACTGTCTTTACGACAGAGTATTCAGTTCGGACGGCAATGGAAGCTGTCTACACTTTGCTTAATATTGACCGCGGTGTACCAGAAGTCTTCGCTTCCGCATTTGATGTCAGAATGTTGATGAATGCGATGTATTACCTGAATGACCAGAAGAAGTTGGCTGATCTTGATTTGCCAATGCCTGAAAAGTTTGCGATTAAAGGGATGCTTAAGAAGGTTAAGGGCACTTATATCGAAGAATTGATGAAGAAATATAAGTTGATGTAGTTAACGATTATTATATGAAAAAAGAAAGTTTGTTAGATTGACAGACTTTCTTTTTATATTTGACAAATTAACTAAATAAGTTAATAATATTAACTGAAAACTGAAATAAAATACAGCGATTGCTGAAACAATCGCTGCAAGAGAAGCAAGTATACTTCTGTAACCATATTTAGTGTACCATGTTTCTCTTCGATTTTTAGTAGATTGTGAGGAGATAATATTGTCCAACTTACTTAATGCTAATTTTACTGGGGAAGATGAATACCCAGTACTGAATAAGCAAAAAGAAGATTTAGTGATCCCTTTTCAAATGATTCGTTTTTCTGACAGAAAAATAGCGTCATTAAATGATGCTATTTGTTTCTATGAATGGGATAAAAGTTTTGAATCTAAATTAAAAGATGAAAGAATTGCTAAACTTGTTCCATCATTGTTAAAAGCAGGATCTGTAGTCCAGCCTGATTATAGCATTTATGCTGACGAACCATTAGTGTTACAAAAATTTGCTGTATATGAGAAAAATAGAGTTGCTCTAGAGTTACAAAATTATGGTTTAAATATTATTCCAAATTTACGTTGGGGTGATAAAAGATCATATGATTTTGTTTTTCAGGGAATTCCTAAGCATCAAGTTTGTTCAGTGGGTACATATGGGCAAATTGCTGATAAAGAAAAAAGAATATTATTTGAAGCTGGATTAGAAATTGCTCTAGAAAGAGTTAGACCCAAAAAAGTTTTGGTTTATGGTACGATGCCCGATGATATTTTTGGACCATATAAAAGAAACATTAAATTTATAAGATATCCCTCATGGCAAGAAATTTTTGCTAAGGAGGCTTGCTGATGGGAAGTGGTTATAAAGGGTATATTAATACTAATGGTGCAAAAGAACGACTAAAGCCTAAAGATTTGATGCATGAATTAGAAAACAGTAATGCTAAGTATAATAAATCAGATATAGTGATGATTACGAAAAACTATGCTGGTAAATTAATGTGGCTGGAGAAAGGAAACTTAAAAAGTGGGTTATTGCATATAAAAACTTGGCATGGAAAAGATTTTGGTTCAAACACTAATATTCCTTTGCTTGCAAAGAAAATTCTTCAATTAAAGCCAATTAAACATATAAGTAGAAAAGAAGGTAAACAGCTAGCAGATGTTTTTATATATAATCACAATGGAATGATATATTTAATAGCATATGGAGATAATGGTTATATCGTCAGTTTTTATCCGATTGGAAAGGCATAAAATACTATGTATGAATTAACAAAAATCATTAATTATGAAGTTACTCGAGATCTTGTTCTTGAGAGTCAAAAAACGAATCAAAGTTATACTGTGTTTGATGATTCAGATATTTTAGGAGATGATAAGTTCAATTTTTTAAAAACAGGCAATAGGTATAGTTGTAGAATTAGTATTTTAGGCGACTTGAGTGATTCTGTTTCTGGGACAAAATTTAAAGTTATAGGTCAAGAGAAAGTAGGTGGTGTAAAATTTAGAAAGGTTTTTAACTCCGTTGGTGATCTGTTTTATTTGCCAGATTATGATACAAAAGAAAGTAATAGTATAATTTATTTAAATGTTAAAAGATATGATCTTCTTTCAGTGAATGAGATTATTTATAATAAAGATTTTAGAAAGTAAATATTAGAAAAGAGAAAGTAAACTATGACTTATACAGCACTGGGAAAATTTTTGAGAAAACTTAGGGTAGATCGAGATGAACGACTTTATGATATGGCGGAAAACGTCGGGGTAAGCTCGGCTTTTTTATCTGGTGTTGAAAATGGCCATAAGAAGGCTTCCGCATCATTAATTAATAATATTGTTGATAGATATAACTTGGATAGAGAGCAAGAACAAGAGCTAAAAGATGCATTGAGCATAAGTGAAGAAAGCTTGGATATATCTAAATTTTCACCTGAAAAGCAGGAAGCTACATTGATGTTTGCAAGAAAATTTGATGATTTGACAGATAAACAAATAGCTCAAATTCAGAAGATTTTGAAAGAAGGTGAGAGACATAATTAGTTATGATTCAATATTTGAAGCTAAACCAGAATCTCGTAAAGATTTAAGAGCATTAGCTAGAGATGTACGATTATTATTAGGGATAAATCCTTGTCAACTTTATATTGATATTACGCGTGTACTAGAAAAAATATCAGAATTAGATCCTAATTTTTCATTTGAAATTGTAGACAATGATGAATTAGAATGTGATGTTCAGGCACAAACTGATATCGTTAAGGATAAAATTCTTATTAAAGAATCGGTGTACATGGGAGCGATTAGAAATGTTGGACGTGATAGAATGACAATAGCACATGAGTTGCTACACCTTATATTACATCAACCTTCTTCACTGACTCTATATAGAAGAAATGGAGAAATTCCAATATATAAAAATCCAGAATGGCAAGCAGAATGTTTTGCCGGTGAATTATTGATGCCATATGAAAGAATAAAAAACATGAGTGAATCAGAAATAGTTGATAAATGCAAAGTTTCTCAAATTGCAGCTCATTATCAATTAACTCATATTTAATTAAAAATGTGATAATTGCGTCTTTCTTTGCATATCCTTAAATTTGGCGCGGAAGCCAAATTTATATCAAAGTTGAGAGAGAACAAGATTTCAGTATAAAACTTCTAGGCACTTATATTGAAGAATTGATGAAGAAATATAAGTTGATGTAGTTAACGATTATTATATGAAAAAAGAAAGTTTGTTAGATGACAAGCTTTCTTTTTATTTAAATCTAGCAGTAAAATTTTCAGCAAATTCAAGTTAACTTAAAACTTATCTCAAAAGTCTTAAGAGATTAAAATTAATTTGAATTACAGGTTAAAGTTGAGGTAGAAATTAAACTAATTTGAATTAGATTAGCTTGAACGGATATAAAATAATTTCGCCGATTGTAAAATCAAGTTGAACACTTTATAAAAATAAAAGTCCATCTGGACCTGTTTGATAGAATGTTAATATCCACAAAAACATCTATTGGAGGTCACAAATGGACTCTTTACATTTTACCATGAATCAGCACGTTAAAGGCAAGCACTTATCATTTGAAGAGCGGGTTGTTATCCAAACCCGTTTAAAAGATGGTTATTCTATTAGAGCGATTGCTCGCGAATTGGGCTGCTCTCCTTCTACAATTAGCTATGAGGTTAAACGTGGTACTGTTTCTCTCTATCATGGCAAGCAGCAGCGCTATAAGGCTGAACATGGTCAGAGCGTTTATCAGATTAATCGTCGTCACTGTGGTCGTAAATCGGACTTCTTGAAGAAAGCAAACTTTATTAGCTACGTCATTAATCATTTTTTTGAGGACGGCTGGTCACTTGACGTTTGTGCCAATCGTAGCTTAGCTATCGGTGAATT
>NZ_PCYY01000003.1:0-134081 GCF_002553955.1 Lactobacillus sp. UMNPBX12 | reverse complement strand
TAGAATATCATTTAACTCTTTAGTTTTTCTTGCTCT
The DNA here is from genome assembly GCF_002553955.1 of Lactobacillus sp. UMNPBX12. Taxonomy (NCBI): domain Bacteria; kingdom Bacillati; phylum Bacillota; class Bacilli; order Lactobacillales; family Lactobacillaceae; genus Lactobacillus; species Lactobacillus sp. UMNPBX12. Next base: position 134,045 of record NZ_PCYY01000003.1, on the reverse strand, counting down.
TAAATCAATTAATTCTTTAGTACTTTCAGCTTTTAATTTATCTAATTCCTTAGTTTTTTTAGTAATTTCTTTATCTAGCTCCAACGGCTGCATTTGTTTGACACTAAGCTTTAAATCAGCTTCTTTCTGTAATTTAGAGTTATCTTGTTTTAATTGGATTTTTTCTTTCTCCAATGCTTTTTGAGTTTGTTTTAAATTTTCAAGTTCTAACTTAAATTTTTTAGCTTTAAACAAATCAGATAAAGATACTTTGACATGTGTAAGATTTGAAGTATCGGATGATACATTATTATTTTCTTTCATTACAACTGGCTGTATTGAATTATAATCTTTACCTTTTTCGTTAATTACTGATTTAGTAATCCCAGACGAGTTTTTTTCTTTAACATTTTTACCTGTTGTACTCTTCTCAACTTTATTATTTAATATCGCTTCGCTAGTCTTTTTACTTTTCTTTTTGTAGTGTCGGATGATGATATACGCTAAACCTGCTAGTGCTACCAGCCAACCTGCAATTGGTAAAAATCCAACACCAATAACCAAAGCGACAAATAAATAAAAAATAGCTCCTAATATTTTCAATAACACAAAAAATACTCTCTTCATCTACACTTTTCTCCCACTTTATTAATTAAGATAGCTCTTCAAAACCAAACATTAACATTTTATCATGAATATCCAGTTCCTGAATTGTCAAATTAAGTGCAACAGTTAGGCTATGAAGAAATATATTGCTTGAAGAGTTCCTCTGCTGTGTGATATTGGAGGATTCGGCGATGTTTGTGGTTAATGGCATTGGTTGCCTGTTGAACATAAGCTTTTGACTTGTCTTTCATGCTCTTGCCCTTAGGGAAGAATTGACGCAAAAGACCATTGCAGTTCTCATTGGTGCCCCTTTCCCATGGAGAATATGGGTGAGCAAAGTAAATCTGGCAGCCCTTGATCTTGGTCATATCCGCAAACTCAGAGCCATTGTCAAACGTGATTGATTTAAACCAGGCAGGATGTCTGTCAATCTCCTTTTGAAGCAGTCTTTGACAAGTACTGGCCCGATAGTCAGGAATTTTGATAACAACCTCAAAACGAGTGGTTCTTTCAGTCAGTGTCATTAAGGCAGGTTGATTTTTACGTCTGACACCTTTAACCAAATCGCCTTCCCAGTGCAGGGGAACTTTTCTGTTTTCAACTTCTTTAGGCCGCTGTTCAATCGAATTGCCAAGATTCTTTTTATGCGGAGCATGGCCACCATGACTATGATGGCGTTTGTTTCTGCGTCTTTTAAGCTTCATTGGCAGGTCGATATTGCTTATATCCAGCAATCCTTGATCAATATAACGATAGACAGTGGGCGTGCTAGGACATGGATAATTTGGCATAATCCTGTGAAATTCACCGACAAATTCATCGATGCTGGTGGCATCAAATTTGGCTTTAAAGCGTCTGCTTAGCATTCTGAAAAAGACGGCATAGTGTTGCAGTGGATTACGCTTATAGCAGTTTCTGCGGCGCTTTTCATGATAAATTTGTGCAGTATCAGCGTAATAGTGCTCATACAAGACATAGCTGCTGTCTCTTTGCAGGACGCTTCCGCGTTTGATTTCGCGACTGATTGTCGATTTATGACAGCCAACTTCTTGAGCGATGACAGTACGGGAAGTTATGCCAGAATCCAGCATTGCCTGAATCTGACCACGTTGTACGCTAGTTAATTGATGATAGTGTTTAGAAATGCTAGAATTTGAATTGGTCATGAAGATCTTCCTTTCTTGATTTTTCGTCACTTCAAGTTTAGGTCTTCATGGCCTTTTTGTTTAACACTTAGTGTTGCACTTCAATTTTAAATCCGGGTTTTATATTTAAATTAGAAAGTTCAATATTGCTATTTGACAGATAAGCCAAAATCATAATTAATATTGGCGTTAAAAAAGTAACTGCATTCTTTAGCATTTTCATTATTTCATAGAAAACTGTTTTAGGTGAATTTTTTAGATAAAACTGCATATCTAAAATACTTTCCTTATCTAAATTGGATATATCCCTTCGTAAGCAACTATATACTTCAAACCCATTTAGTTTATTAGTTGTTTTTATTGAATTATACAATTTACTTGTATTCTTTAAAATCCCTCTTTCATTTAATAAATCTAATACTCTAGCTCCTTTTGCATTTTCAATATTAGTTACAATTAACCAATCATTAACTGTAGGATATAAAAATGACCATTTAATTTTAAACCAGCAGTCAACTATCCAAGCGCTTAATTTAGTTATTAGCAAATAATAAGAGTATATAGCCCGAAGTTCAATAACAAACAGAACCAGTAAAGCTAAAATATGAAAAAGCTTACTCCACAAAATTAATTTTTCAGTTTTATATTCTAAAAAAGCTAAAAAGACGAATAGTATAAAATATACTATAGATCTGACTATGTTGGGCATAACTTTTCTAGGAGGTATTTTTCCAAAAGCAATGGAACCTAGATTTTTCAAATTTTTTCTCACAATTATCTCCTCGTATTAAAAACATGGACATATCAAAAAAATAGCCAGCTTATTAGCTGACTTCAAACTTACTTTCCCAACTTCTCCCGAATCAACTTCTTAGCCTCATCCACAATAGGCGCTCTTAGCAGCATCACCATAACACCGTAAATCACAACGCCAACAATAACTTCGAGTCCCATCATTAACCAAGAATCCTTCAAATGTGTATTCATCCAGAAAACTGGCAAAAACATAACGATACCAGAAATTAGATACTTTCCCAGACTACCAAACAGTGTCTTATAACTCAACAAACCTCGAACCGCAATTAGTTGATACAAAGTAACTCCAGTTTCTGATAAAACCGTTGACCACATGGCACCATTCAAACCATAAAAGTGAATCAATGGGAAATTTAAAATTATGTTTACTACGGCACCCACTGTAACAGAAATTGTAAATTGTTTCTGATGGTGAATTGGTAATAGATACTGCACGCCAAGTGCATTACTCCAAGCAATCATTAAAATCACGATAGACTCAATCATCATCGCCGGCCCTACTGGACCATAACCAGGACCATAATATTTTGGAGCTAATGTTAAGGAAATTGCTGCTAATCCAAACATCATAGGTACTGCCACAGCAGACACAAAATCAAAAGACTTATACAACATCTGATTTACCTTCTTCATGTCACCATGCGATACCGCATTGGCCACATGTGGCAACATGACTGTACCAGTTGCTGTCACTAAAGCCAAAATCAACTTCACCAAATTATCAGAATACTGATAATAGCCAGATGCCGTCTCATTAACCATGACACCCAACATCGTACGATTCAATTGTACATAAACTTGAGTAGCTATTTGCGGTATAAAAAGCTCGACCATTGGCCCGAAGTGAATCCAAGGATTTAAGCTCTTAATCTTAACCTTGGGCAAATCCCGATAAATATCCGGCCACAAAGTTAAGTTGCCTAGTAGAGTTGACAAAGCCAATACTACAATATATAAAGTTACATCATAGGGTCCCTTGATAAAAACAAAGATTGCTATCATTGATACAATCTTTACCAAAGAATTTTTTAAAACTGTAACTTTAAAGTTTTCAACACCTTCATAGAACCAAGAAATGTCAAATGCTACGGCAATTAGATTAAGCGATTGTGCCACCATGTAATTAAATTGGCGTGTATAAAAAATTAGGAAAATTTCAAAAGCAATAATTGACACAAGCGTCATTATTGTTTTAACTATTTGAATTTCCCAAAAAGTCTTGGCCATTTTAGGTCGATTATCACGAACGTAGGCTATCTGACGATTCCCATAATATCCAATACCCATGCTAGCAAACAGAATAAAATATTGAATAATGGAATTTGTAAAAGCATTAGCACCTACACCTTCAGGTCGTAATACACGACTGACATATGCCGATGTAATAAGCGGAACTATTATTGCTAATACTTGATATCCTACATTATAGAGATAATTTCGAATGACCTTCATTTAAAACCTATTCACCAAATTCATTATTTACCGCATCGAGTGCAGCATCAATTACCTGATCCATATTGTAATACTTGTATTGACCAAGACGACCACCAAAAATTACCTTGTCTTGTTCCTTTGCTAATTCAGCATATTTAGCGTACAAATTATTATTTCTATCATTATTCACTGGGTAATATGGTTCATCCCCACGTTGCCAGTCTGCTGGATATTCCCGGGTAATAATTGTCTTATCTGGATCACCTTTACCGAATTCAAAATGCTTATGTTCAATGACACGAGTGTAAGGAATTTCAGCTTCAGTATAATTGATTACTGCGTTGCCTTGATAGTTGCCAACATTCTTTTCTTCAGTTTCAAAATGAAGTGAACGATATTCAAGTTCACCTAATTTATAGTCAAAGAATTTATCAATCATACCGGTGTAAACAACTTTATCATAATTATTAAGATACTCTTCTTTATCATCAAAGAAATCAGTATTTAATTTAACTTCAATATTTGGATGATCAAGCATCTTTTCCACCATTTTTGTGTAACCACCAATAGGAATACCTTGGTAATCATCATTGAAGTAATTGTTATCGTAAATCAATCGCACTGGAAGACGCTTGATAATAAAAGCAGGCAATTCAGTACATGGTCTACCCCACTGCTTTTCTGTATAACCCTTGATTAACTTCTCATAAATGTCACGACCAATTAAAGAAATAGCTTGTTCCTCAAGATTTTGTGGTTCCTTTCCTGCCATTTCTTGTCGTTGTTCATTGATCTTAGCCATAGCTTCTTGCGGAGTCCTTACTCCCCACATCTCGCTGAAAGTATTCATATTAAATGGCAGATTATACATATGTCCTTTATAGTTAGCAACAGGACTATTAGTATAACGATTAAATTCAGCAAATTGTTGTACATAATTCCAAATCTTTTTGTTTGAAGTATGGAAGATATGTGCACCATATTGATGAACCTGGATGCCATCTATCTTTTTAGTATAGATATTACCCGCAATATGGTCTCTTTTTTCAATTACTGTAACTTTGTTTCCACGCTTTGCCGCTTCGTGAGCAAATACTGCTCCAAAAAGGCCAGAGCCTACTGTTAAATAATGCATTTATCTATTTCTCCATGTTCTTTTCGATTACCTTAGCAGGTACGCCTGCTACTATACTTCCCTCAATATCTACATCTTTAATAACTACTGCATTGGCACCAATTATGGTATTTGAGGCAACTCTTATTGGTCCAAGAATTCTTGCCCCAGCCCCTATGGTAACATTATCACCCAACTTAGGACCTTTTTTATCTTTTGAATTTTGTATGCCAATAGTCACATCGCCATAAATATGGCAATTCATACCTACAGACGCTTTTTCATTTATTGCTAGAAATCCATAATGATCTATTCTTATACCAGGCCCAACGCTATTATTCGAAATATCGAATCCAAGTTTAATACCTAATTTTATAATTCTTTTTCTAAGAAAATGATTTAATAATCTCAGTGCCAGTTTTTTAATTCCAGCAGTATCATTATTCAACCTATATTGACATAGTTCCCTTATCCTTAACATAAGAAGATATCTACTAATATCGTCCTTAATGTATGCATAGAACGTCAAATTGGTACCATATTTTTCTTCTGTCGCCATTTTATCCTTGATAATGAATTTTTTTAATGTTTCATAATTTGTTATCATAAAATACCATCACTATTTATTATTTTCCTTTGAAAACATATAGTTTGAACCAATCCAGATAATAATACTCAAGGTTATAAAAATTATATCCATTGATTCATAAAACTTATTTGAAAAAAATGCGAATATAATACATGGTACTATTGTTCCCCCATAAAAAAGTCTTGATAATGGAGCTAAAAACCTATGACATCTTTTTGTCATCTGATAAATAAATTCAGAGGTCACTGACATAATTAAAGTAAGCCAAAAAACTCCTTGATAACCAAAATCATATATCCACGGATAAAACGTGGTAGCAACATTTCCTAATCCATATCCATTAGAAATTCTGAACGGTAAATCTAAATTATAAGGATCAACAGCCAAATTTGCATGTTTTATTAAGAAATTAATCACTGTATAGAAAGTTTGTTGCCCCCAAATTTCTTCATTGATTGGGAAAAATTTTTGATTAATAAATATGTCTAAATTCTTTATCTCTGCTCCCACATAAGTTGAAATATAATCCATGAACTTTATTGAATCTACATTTCTTCCAACTATCGTTGCTGACCATTCCAGCAAAACTAGAACTAATCCAACAAAGACTATTCCGTACATTATATATTTAGTATTATTTACTAAATTATTGCTTTCATCCCGTTTAATCATATATAAGAATACAAAGAAAGTAACTAATCCAAATATAGTTCCGCCTCTAGAACCGTTCAATAAAGGTGCCAATAATCCAATTAAAGTTTCAAAGAATAATACCATATTAAACTTTTTTTCAAATACTATCGATCTTGCAAACAAGTACTCTCCAAACACACCAAATGCAGTTATAAATGTTTGCATTAGTTTTATATAAGTGGGTAATGTGACATCTAAATCAATAAAACCATTAGTGCTTGAATTAAATACAAAAATTGCAGAAATGATATTTGCCTGTCCTGTTATCTGTTTTATTGTTTTGATAATAAAATAGATAAAAATCAATTGGACTATTTCTATTATCATCATTTTCACAGTTAGGCTTTTATCCACCTTCAAGCTATAGGAAGAAATTATTTGTTTCTTATAACTCTTCGAAAAAATCAATTTAGTTATAAACCCAACTAAAATAAATTCTGCCACACCACCCGCAATTACTATATAAGTTTCATTACTTAAATTAATTGCCCACTTTTTATCATTTAGTAATGCAAAAAATGAGGCAAACAAAAAAGATAAACTAAACAGAAAACTAGGAGCTATTATATCTTTTTTATTTAGGTAATATGACATTACAGATAAAATAACTAATGTAAAGAAAAGTATATGCATTATTTTTTTGCCCTATTAGTAACTTTTTCAATCTCAGGTTTAAAAAAAATTCCAGCTAAGTTTCCCTTTATACTGGCCTTTAAACGTAAAAACTTATAATTTGGTGATAAAAATATAATCTTGATTGGATCAATAAAAAATTGATGTGTTAAAATATCAATAAATTCCATTTTCCCTGCATACCTTTTAGCATTGTACAGACTATTTCTATTTGCAAAATAATAGCGTGATATTCTATTTTTACTTTTTTCAATAACAATATCTGTAGAAATATTATCCTTTATTCTATGTTCTACAATCGATTTATCAACCAAGTATCCATTATAACCAGCTTTTCTTATTCTAGACGTATACTCAACGTCATCTCCCCAAATAAAGAAGTCACTGATTGGATATCCCACCTTCAATACAACCTCACGCGGGATTAAAATTGAAACAAATGAAGCATACTCAATCTGTGTTAATCCCTGCTCAATATATTCATTCCAATTTGAACTAGTTTTTGGAATATTCATTTTGGCAGGAGAATTGTCCTGCCATTTAACATTGCTAGCTAAAAAACCTATATTTTTTGCGACACTATTTTTTTTCATTAAATTTAATAGCGCATCAGTGCTTGGAATAGTATCATCATCCATTATCCAAACATATTCTGAATTACTTTCTTTTATAAAATGTTTGATTCCCTGGTTAAAGCCTCCAGCCCCACCTATATTTTCTTTCAAATGTACCGGAATAACATTTTGATGTGACTTCTCTATCATCTTTAGATACTTCCAAGTATCATCGGTAGAATTATTATCAATTACAAAGATTTTACGTACCGCCTTTGATTGATTTTCAACAGCATCTAAGCATTCTTTCAATAGTTCCAACCTATTATAGGTAACTATTATGCAATCTACATTAGCAACATTACTTACTTTCACCTTTACTTTTCCTTTCAAAGCTAATCGATAAATTTATTCTCTAATTTTGTAGCTTCAACATCGACATCATAACCTCTAATACGGAAATTATTTCTTATATCAGATGCATTTTCTCTTTTACCTGTTAAGTATTTTTTTACAATTTCATCAGCCCAAGATTTTGAGTTCTTAGCCAATGACATAAACCCGATATTATTATTAATCTTTATTTCTTTTGGACTCACTCTATCAGAAGCAAATATTGGAACACCATTAGCTTGTGCTTCTAAAAGAGAAACGCTTAACCCTTCAAAACGAGAAGGAAATAAAAATAGATCAAATGCACTATACCATGCCTGCATATCATTTTGCTGCCCAACTAACAAGACATTATTTGAAAGATGCATTTTTTTAATTTGATTTTCTAGATTTTCTTTTTCCTCTCCCTGACCTACGATTACAATCCTAAAATTTATTTTTTTCTTTTTTAACTCAGAAGCTATTCTGATTAAGAATTCCTGGTTTTTCTGGAAATTTAATCTTCCTACATTTCCTATGACAAAAGTATCTTTTAATGAATATTTATTTTTTATTTTATCTCTTTTTTTGCTATTAAAACTTGTTTTCTTTAAATCTATAGCATTTTTTATTATTTGAGATTTAATGTTCGCAGGAAACATCCAATTAGATGCTTCTCTAGAACATGCCCAATAATCGGTTGCATATTTCTTTATCTTTTTTTTATGTATTTTATGTAAATTTAGATAAACTGAACCTTTTAGACCTTGAACAATAAGACGTGAATTATGACTGTGAACTATTATTCTTTTTATGTGATACTTTTTTGCCAACTTCAAATATATAATATTAGCTAAATCACTTGTATTAAACCAAATACAATCATAAGCACCTGAAATTTTTGAAAATAATCTATTAAGCTGTCCGTAATATTTTATTGGATGTGATCCACGCTTTACAGTATAGTAAATTCTACTTCCCATTTTTTTAAATTGGTCTGCATAAGCCATTTCATATTTATCACTGTTACAAATAAAATCAAAATGAATCTTATTTTTATCCAATCTCTTATAGTAGTTTAAAACCATGCTTTCGATACCGCCCTGATCTTTTTTATTAGCTAGTCCACAAACTAATACCTTATACATTAAATTTCACCTTATTATTTATATAATTCAATAAATTGATCAACTGTATCCTTAATATCAAATTTCTTTTCTTTCAACAGAATAGAATTATCTTCTCTGTGTATTGCATTAAATTGCATAATTTTTGATACCCAGTCTTCAATATTGTCAGGTCCAATAGAAAGATAAGCAACTTTTTTTGTTAATTTTGCTTCTTTAGTAATTTTATTAGAAAAAATAACTGGTAATCCAGCTGCCTGTGCCTCTACACCAACAATTGGGAGTCCTTCAAAATGTGAAGGAAGAACAAATACATCCATAGCTTGCAAAAGCTCTTCTACATGATTACTCAATCCATAGAATATAACTTTATCCTGAAGGTTTAGATCATTAACTAGCTTTTTTATTTTTTCTTTTTCTGGTCCCTCACCAATTAGTAATAGCTTTGCATTTTTTTCTTTTTTTGTTAATTCTTTGAAAATCTTTATTAAATATTCATGATTTTTTTGATATGAAAATCTACCTATATGACCTACAACAAACTGATTTTCAATATCCAATTTTTTTCTAGTTTTTTGACGAACATTAGAATCATATTTAAACCTATCTAAATATATTCCATTATTAATTATCGTAATTTCATTTTTATTAATGTTAGGATACATCCATTTAGCTGCTACGTCTGAACACGCTACAAATTTTGTTCCAACATTTTTTAATTTATTTCTTGTTATTCTATGCAAAAAGCGTTTTATTCTTCGATAACGTCCATCGACCTCTGAAGCATGTGAGTGGAATATTATTTGAGGAATTTTCGATTTTTTTGCAGCTTTTCCTGCAATATATAACTTATTAGCTACATCTGAATGAATATGAACACAATCATAATAATTTTCTTGTAGATATTTTGATAAATTATGATAAATTTTATACTGCTTCAATAACTTACTACCATGGTATCCCACATATTTAACTTTAGTACCATATTTAGATAAATTATGAATATTCGATTCATCTTCGAAAGTTTCAAAAGCTGCTATATCAATACTTAGATCGTGTGGCTTATTTTTTATTACATTGGTAACCAATGAATATACACCACTTCTTCCTCGATCATCAACATTCACTTCTAAGACTTTATAATTCATCTTTTACCTTTCTAATTTGAGGATGAAATTTAATTCCACTTTTCGTTCCTAAAATAATAGTCTTCAAACGCAAAAATCTATGATCCTTAGATTTAAAGACTACTCTAAAAGCATGCAAATTTAAACGAATAAACTGATATATATAGCCCTTTAACCCAATCTCGCGATACAAAAACATTTCATTACGATAAGCTAATTGATATCTACTTATTCTTTCTGCATCATCAATTGCAATATTTGATCCTTCATTATTTTTAGTTTTATGTATCACAATACTTTTATTTATTAAATAACAAGGATAGTTTAGTGATATTCTTTGACTATATTCAAGATCATCACCCCAAATAAAGAATTCTTTTACTGGTAATCCAACCTTCTCTACTACAGATCTTTTAGTCAAAAAAGACACAAAAGTTCCCATCCGTATTGGAACTATAGGTGTATTAAAATCTGACACTTTTTTAGACAGAGACAGTTTAGGTATGTTCATTCGACAAATATGATTATCTGTCCACAAAACTTTACTACAGATAAATCCATATTTTCCATTTAATTCTTTATCTGCTAATTTTAATTGTTTTAGTGCATTGATAGTAGGAATACAATCATCATCCATTAACCAAAAGTATTCATAGCCTAATTTATAAGCAAATTTTATTCCTTCGTGAAATCCACCTGCTCCTCCAATATTTTTACCAGTTGAATGATAAATTATTGAATCATTCTTAATGAATGGCTTTAACATTTCTGCGGTACCATCAGTACTCATATTGTCAATAATCACAATATCGACTTTCTGAGTTTGCATTTGTAAATTACGTATACATTCTCTTAATAATTTTTTTCTATTATAGGTAACCACAATAGCTGCTGTATCGCTCATGTAATGCCTCCATATAAATATTAAAAATGTGTTTTTGTCTTTATACCCAGTTTTCGTTTAATTAAAGAAAAACCTTTCCTCAAAGTATTTTTCCCACCAATTTGACCCCAAGAAATTTCTACATGTGTAAATAAATTTGTATAAAGCCAAACATCCATTAACAACTCAGAAATATATCCAAATACTCTTGCTTCTTGCACAGAATATTCAGAAATATTAATGCTATTTTCTAGCTTACCTAGAACATCAAACATAAAGCTACAATATGATTCAAATGCATTTCTTTTCATAATAAACATATTGAACATATGAGCCCCACGTTTCCCCATAACTTTATCAAAGGCAGGAAGATAGTTCGGATACTCTTTTGCAATAACTTCTCTTGTCCTATCAAGCGGCTCTTTATGATGTGCATGGATATAATGAGAGTAGTTAGTTTCAATATAGTAATTTCTTTTTTTAGGTAAAATCACATCATACTTTTGTAACAATTGATTTACTTTTTTGATACTAATTACATTTTCTAAAGAATATGGCTTTGAGTCAAAAAAGAAACGACGATAATGAACTAACCCAACAACGTCAACATCTTTCAAATTTTTCCAAGCCCAATAAACCGCAGTAAGTTCATTGTAATTTGGATTCTTTGCTGAAATATTTTCGCCCTCGTCATCTCTTTGATAACTAATTTCTGGCTTATAATTTCGTGTGGCACCTACCAAAACAGGCATATACCCATCTTTATTAGGCATGGGAAACTGCTTATGTGCTGCCACCATTATTACAGTTTTCACTTTTAAAATGCACCATCCCTCTTAAGAATACTAATACAACAAGCAAAGAAAACTTTTACATCATACCAGTAAGAAGCATTTCTTATATACTCTAGCTCAATATTACAACGCTCCGGATAGCCAATATTAGCCCGCCCACTAGCCTGCCACAGTCCTAATGCACCAGGCTTGACTGACAAAAATTCACTGATTTGATCACCATATTCGAACATTTCTTTTTTCACAATTGGTCGTGGACCTACTAATGCCATTTCACCAATTAAAACATTAAGAAATTGAGGAATTTCATCCAATGATGTTTTTCTTATAAATGCGCCTATTTTAGTAACTCTGGGATCCTCACCCTCTGGTAATTTAAATCCATTATCTACATACTTTTGATAAAGTTCTAGATTACTTTCTAACACCTTATCCGCATTAAAAATCATAGATCTGAATTTAAACATGCCAAATGGTTTACCATATTGTCCAATTCTAATTTGCTTATAAAATGGACTATGCCCATCTTGCACAAAAATTAGAATTGCTAAAATCAGAATTACTGGAGATAAAACTATCAAAGCTACTAAACTGACTAGAATATCTGTAATTCTTTTAAAGAAATGATATACGCTATGCTTATTCAATTTTACTTGTTCTTTCTCCATCACTTTATTATCCATCATAATAGATAACAAATTTCTCTATATCTGTCCCAAATTACAATAATTTACTGAATCATTTACCTTTTTATTTACTATACCACGCTCTATGCAGCTTAGATGCAAACTTGCATATTTACATCAAAAATCAAAATAACCAGAACTTCTTTTTCTGCTTCAATGGGTGCCAATCCATCTGAACTGGGTCGCCATTGATGATACTTCTAGCATTATCTTGCCACTGCTGAGCTAGGTCTTGACTGAATTCTTGACTCATCTTTTTATAAGCTTCACTCAATTGATACTGCCGTCTTGGCAAATCGTGTGCGTCAGATGCAAAGGTACATCCCTGCCCCGCCGCAATCAACTTACGTGACATCTCTTCAATCTTATCACCAAAAACGCCCGTATAAGAACTAGCCGTAATCTGCACCAGACAACCTTGTTCCAGCATCCCTTGCAAAATTTCTGGTTCCTTTAAAATGCGGCTATTGCGCTCTGGGTGCACAATAATCGGTGTAATCCCGCGCTGCATCACCTTGAAGATCGTGTCCTGCGCATAAGTTGGCACGTCATCACTTGGAAATTCCAATAGCATATAAGTTCTATCTTCATCGCAGAACAAGATATCGTCCTGATCAAGTGCGTCGATCAAGTCACCTGACAAGCGAACTTCCTGTCCGGGGAAGACTGTCAATGGGATCTTAGCTTCATCTAGCTTCTGTTGGTAGAGATCAGTCAGCCAGATAATGTCATCTTTATGATTTGTATAGCGCCCATTAAGCGTATGTGGTGTACAAATTGCATGCGTTACGCCATCTTTTACCGCAGCCTGAGCAAGTTTGATCGAAGTTTCCCAACTTTTTGAACCATCGTCAATGCCCGGTAAGATATGGCAGTGAATATCAACTAAGACCATTATTGACCATCACTCTTTTTACGTCCGAACAAACCTTTTTTCTTTTCAGCACCATATCCGTAACCATAGCCATACCCGTAGCCGTAACCATAGCCACCATTTTCAGCTCTAATATCGTTCATAACGTAGCCTAGAATTCGAGCCTTGGCAAATTTCAACATTTGCACAGCTCTAGTAATCCCAGCCTTTTGTGTTACGCCTTGACGAACAACAAGAACTACACCATCAAGGTGACTAGCCAATTCTTGCGTATCGGATACTTCAAGAACAGGAGCTAAGTCAATGATAACCATATCATAATGTGACTTAACCAGTTCAATAAAGGTTTCCATTCTACGTGAACCAATCAATTCAGCTGGATTAGGTGGAATCGGACCAGAAGTCAAGATTGACAAGTTATCAATTCCACTTTCTTCAACTACATCATTTAAGTTGATTTCGTCAGCTTCTGAAGTAAGAACAGTTGTCAAACCAGTATTGTTCTTAACGTTGAATGTACTGTGCAAAGTTGGACGACGCAAGTCGGCATCAATTAATAAAGTCTTGCGTCCAGCTTGGGCATAAGTAATCGCTACGTTAGCAGTTACAGTTGACTTACCTTCGCTAATGTTGGCTGAAGTAAAGGCTAAAGTATTAATTTCTTCATCAACTGCCATGAAGTTAATGTTAGTTCTAATTGTTCTAAATTGTTCAGCTACCGCACTACGAGGATCAGCAACTGTGATTAATTGGGCACCATGCTTAATCGTATCATCGGTACCACGTTTTTTTCTAAATAATGACATTCGCTTCTCCTTTCCTATACTCGACGGCTTCTACGCTTAGGACCATTAGAATTATTTTTCTTTCTTCTAATAGTAAATGATGATGACACATGGAAGTGGGAAACTTGACCTAAGTCAACCAAACCTAAGTTATCAGTCAAGAATGTATCGTCCTTAACTGTAGTGTCGGTCATTTCACGAATTAAAATTACGGCAAAGCTTAAGACCAAACCGATTACAAAACCAGCTAAAGTAAAGAGCTTCACGTTAGGTGATGATTGACTGCCATTAGTAGCTGGCGCAACAATCGTAACGTTGTTAATGTTCATAATGTTAGGGATTTGGTCTCTAAATGAACGTGCCACAGCATTTGCTTCAACCTTAGCCTTTTCAGGTGTATCTGCAGTAGCAGAAATTGAGAAGACCTGTGATTGTTGTTGAGTATTAACTGAAACGCTCTTAGCTAATTCGCTAGTAGAAACGCTGTAGCTCTTACCGCTACGTTCAACTACTTCTGGTTGAGCCTTTCTTACTAATACTCGGCGGCCATCTGCATTAGTCTTGTACTTAGCAGGTTTAGCCTTTTTTACCACTCTAACTGGGTTAGCTAAACGATTAGAAGCATCTTGCAAAATAACGTGACTAGTTACAATATCCTTATAGGTAGTAACCATTTGCATGTTGGCTTGTTGAGTATTATATGCCGCATTCGGGTCATTCTTGTTAGCCTTTTGGTTAACCAAAATCTGCGCATTAGAAGTATACTTTGGTGAAATAATAAAATTAGAGACACCCCAGCCAACTACTGCTAAGCCGACGCTCCAGATAATCAATGCCCAAATATGGCGACGGCAAATTTGTAGCAATTGAGTAAGATCAATTGTATTTTCAGTTTGCTTTTGCTCTTGTTCCATTTACCTTTTCCTTTAAATTAACGATTCATTACATAGCTAGACTTGTTAGCAGCTACCTTAACATGTGGCAATTCTAGCGCCGTTCTGATATTGTCAGAAACTCGTTGACGCTCATCTTTACTTACCACTTCAATTTCCATAGTGCCAAACTTAGGATTCTGTGTTTCCTTACTTACACCCTGAGCATGGTCTTGGGAAAGATTGTTAGTGGCTTTTCTATAGTCCATAGCAATCTTGTACATTTGGTTCATGGTCAAGTCAGTTTGCATCTCGCTAGAAATGGAATTCAAGAAACTTGAATTAAGCAAAGTTGAAGGTGAAACAGACTTCTTAAGCAAGGCCATGATTACCAAGCGGTCACGCTCTTGTCTACCATAATCCTGACGAGGGTCACCATGACGAAGTTGGGCAAATGCTAAAGCCTTTTTACCATTCATGTGATAAGTCTGGCCTTTGACAAAGCTATAACCCATATTGTTGAAAGTTAATGGAGAAGTTACATCAATTCCCCCAACTTGGTCAATTGCCTTCTTCAGACCACCCATATTGATCATGATGTAGCCGTCAATTGGAACACTGTAATATTTATCAAGTGTCTTAATTGTTTCGCTAACCCCGCCTAATGTATAAGCTGAGTTAATCTTAGTTACACCATATTGTGGGTAATCTGGGAAGATTGCGTTTGAGTCACGTGGAATTGAGACAATGCTTGTACTATTGGTCTTAGGGTTGATCGACATCATCATGATGGTATCAGTTCTACCCTTCCAGTGACGACCCATGGCACCAGTATCTGTACCCAATAATAGGATATTAATTGGCTTTTTCTCATTCAGCAAATTATCAAGAGTACGTCCTTTATTACTCTTGGTAGTCTTAGCAACGGGGGTGTACATATTCTGCGTCGTATCACGCAAATTCTTGTAGATCATCCCGCAAACAAAAAGACCGACTACAATGATCACGCCAATAACAATCCAAAAACCGCGCCAGAACTTACGGTGACGACGGTGGTGATGATGGCGATGACGATGTATCGGTTTATTACTTGATTCTGCGTTATTTTCCATTTTAATCCTCTTAATCTTATAACCGTTACTATTATATACTCAAGGATGTATTTTGACCAAGCCTTAAAAGGCTTACATACGGCAAATACTTTGAGTAGAAATGAAAAATGCATCCCTCAAAAATGGAATGCATTGATGCTGAATCATTGTATTTACTATGTATGTTTATTCCTTACTTTAATTTTATCAGTTTACATACTCATTCCAAGCTTCATCTTTCCATCTGACAGTCATCAATCATCCTCCAGAAGCTTGTGATGAGAAATTGAAGTCCCCTTTTTATATTCTTCATACCTGGTCTTAAGTACATTCATATTTTCATTACTGTAAAAAGGACTTGCTTTAACTTCAAATGGAATTTTTCTTTCATTAACTAAAGCTTTCGTAGCTATGTTAATCCAAACCGAAAAATTCAATCCCATATCCGCCAATAATTCTTCAGCCTCGTTCTTTAATTCAGGATCCATACGAGCTGTAATCTTTGTATCTTTCATTGTTGTTATCACCTTGCCTTACATTGTACTTACATTGTATCATATAAATAAGGCTAAACTAGCAAAAAGCATCTACAACTATGTTAAGTATTGATAGGAGTTGATTAATTATGCTAAATATTGAAGAATCAATTAAAGAATTTGAAGCATATTTTCAAGGCAAGCCTAATGAAGTTGAAGTAGTTACACGAACTATAGCAGTAGTGAATAAGAAAGATCAGCATAAAAATAAATAATTCTACTTGCATCCCTCAAAACACATCTTAAGAGTGGTCATTGATCACTCTTTTTTCCACTTAAAATTCCACTTCTTTCCTTATTATAAGTATCTGTAATACAATAAACTTAACAACAAATAACGAGGTGTTTTTATGATTGATAATCAACCTAAAAAGACAAAAGCTTATATCGCGGGCGTAAACTTAAACGACCCAAACTTCGACTACTACATGACCGAGCTGGCCAACTTAACTGAAGCCAACAATATGGAAGTAGTTGGGCAAAGCTTTCAAAATGCAGAATCAATTGTCGCCGGGACCTACTTCGGTGTCGGCAAAATCAATGAAATTAGAACTATGGCTCAAGGCTTAAAAGCAAAAGTTTTAGTCCTTAATGACGAATTGACTCCCGTACAAATTCGCAACTTAGAAAAATTAACCAAAATGCGAGTTATTGACCGCACGGAATTGATCCTTGAAATCTTTTCTAACAGAGCGCGGACCAAGCAAGCTAAATTGCAGGTACAGCTAGCACGGCTGCAATACGAACTTCCCCGTTTGCATCCCTCCGAGAACAACTTGGACCAGCAGCGTGGTGGTGGCTTCGCTAACCGTGGTGCCGGTGAAAGTAAACTAGAATTGAACCGGCGGACAATTGGCAAGCAAATTTCAGCCATCAAGAAAGAATTGAAGGCTGTTGCCGGTCAAGAAGAAATCAAAGCGGCACGGCGCAACCAAAGCCGCATCCCTAAAGTCGCTCTCGTTGGTTACACCAATGCCGGTAAATCAACCACAATGAACGGACTATTGCGGGAGTTTTCTAAAGAAGGGGCCGACAAGGAAGTCTTCGTTAAAAACATGCTTTTTGCTACGCTAGATACTTCCGTGCGGCGGATCGACTTGAAAGACAACTTTAGCTTCATTCTGTCTGACACTGTCGGTTTCATTTCTAAACTGCCCCACAACTTGGTCGAATCTTTCAAGGCTACTCTGCAAGAAACGCGTGATGCTGATTTATTAATCAACGTTGTTGACGCCTCTGACCCGAACATGGTGCAAATGATTCGGACAACGCAGAACGTTTTAGATGAAATTGGCGTTAAAGGAATTCCGATGATTACCGCCTACAACAAGGCTGATAAGACTGATCGCAATTACCCACAGATCGAAGGCGACGACATTCTTTATTCCGCCATCGATCCAAAATCGATCAAACTACTGGCCGACTTGATCACCAAGCGCGTTTTTGCCAACTATGAAAAGTTTGACTTGATCCTGCCACTAAGCGCGGGTAAGGAACTGGCTTACCTGCATGATCACGCCCAAGTTTTACGTGAAGACTACCAAGACGATGGCGTACACATCGAAGCGAACATCGCGCCCGACGACCAAGGACGCTTCCGTCAATATTTGGCCTAACTAGACTAAGAAAAAATATGAAAAAACATAATCTGCTGTTCCTTTTTGCCCTCACATTTTTGTTAGTTCCTACTAACACGCCTGTAATGGCTGCTAAATATAGTACTAGTGAGTCAAAAAAGGTGCGCACTTTTCAAAAAAGCTATCATCGTTTGAGCCAGAAGAATTACGATCGGATTTCACTTTTTGCCGTGCAACCCAACTTTGGTATTCCTTTTTCAGCAGGAGTGCTTGACCCTGATTACATCAAAACTTCAATGGCTTACGTTAATTATTACCGCTCATTAGTTGGACTACCTGATGACGCCAATTATGCTAATGACAACGTTAACGCCCAGCTTGGTGCTGCAGCTCTTGCTTCAGTCAATGCGGAACAAAATCTGCGAGCCCATGGCTTACAAGGTTACGTCAAGCCTGGCTATATCAGTGATACTGACTGGGATACAGCGGAAAATACCACATTGGGCAATATCAATTTTTCAGAATCAACTAGCGGAACTACCGCTGGCGAGATCGTCACCGATCTGATACGTGAAGATAATAATATTGCAGATAATGGCAACATCGGTCACCGCGGCATGATCCTGTCGACGCGAGCCACCCGAATGGGAATTGGTGCTGCTTATGGCACTGAAAATAATGTCTTGTATTCTGTTGAACATGGACTATTTGCTGATGATATTTTGCGTCAGCCTGTGAAAAGCCGAATCGTTTATCCAGCTGCCGGCGTTTTTCCCTACGAATTAGTTGGTGGTAAAACGCCATGGTCTTACTCAACAACCGAGCGAATTTCTGGTCAGCCGAAAATTTACATCACGGATTTGACCACCAAGAAAAAGCGGCAAGCGACACAGGTGCGCAACTTCGGCACCACTTTTTACGGTGACGGCTACACAACAACGATCACTTACCGACCTGGCAAAACCAAGTTAATCAACACGCACAAGTACCGTGTACAAATCGGCAAACATTATAGCTACAGTTTCAGATTTTTCAGGCAAAATAGCACATTGAAAAATAAACAGATTGTAAAGCATCGAAAATGAAATACGTTGATATGCTAAACGGCTCAAGCAGTTGTACATCCTGCTTGAGCCGTTTTAGATAGTAACAAATATTGTAGTCTGTTCAACAATCTTCATGTAAAATAATATTTAGGTCTATTGTAGCGGTTAGCTACCGCTAAGACTTAGTAACTTTAGCATGGCTACACACCCCTCGATCAATTCTTAAGTTATGGAGGTGGAAGCTATGCATAATTGGGTAGATTGGAGAAGTAGGCTTCCAAATGATTGCTTGGGCTATCGCTATTGCGATTGTGCTGAATGCCTTAGGCTTTTTCGCTATTCGTTTGGCTATTGCGTATGCGATAACAAAAAAAGCTAATCACAAGGATTAGCCGAAACAACAGTCATCTTAAGTTACGATTGGAGTTAGCGACTGGTACTCGCTAGCTCCTTTTCTTTTATTATTTTAATATGATTTAGAATTTATTGCAATGTTTAGAAGCGCTTATTCTACGCCAATGACGTAACGCATGATGAATCAATAGCTTGTTATACCAAGCATAATTGTGCTTCATATAATTATAGGCGGTTGTAAAATTTTCCAGTTGGCTAGCCGCAATGAATTGATTGCGTGTCCAATGCCAATCCTGAGTAGGATAATATAAAATTTTCACTCGGATTACCCTTCCTACTGTAATAATTGCCCGATCATGATGATAACGCGTGCGAGCAACATTGAGGTAGCTACCAATTAAAGTATTGCGCCAGTATCGATTATGCAGATAATTTTTTCCAAAAGTAAGGCCTTGCGCAATACCTTAGAAATGCAGTACCATTCGCGTTTGCCGTTAGGCAATTCAACCAAACACCAAAGATATTGGTGTCTCTTCGCCATTCAATCCACCCCTTCTAATTAATATCGGCTTTAATTATACCGCTACTAGCTATTCAGTTAGAAAATCAATAATGTCAGAAAATATTAGGTCATGATGTCAAATCTATTCAACTGACATCATTTGTCCTAAGAACGCATTTACCGCTTGCTTAATATACTCGCTGCAAAGGTGAGTATACTGCGTTGAATTTCTGGACATGGCTCTGCTTAAACGGTCTTGATGGGTGTCATTTTAATCCCTTCTTTAATTTTTGCTATAATTTTCTCCACACTGAAAATTATGACAAAAAAACTAAAAAATTTCAGTACAGAGAAAATTATGACAAAAAAAGTAGAATTTTTCAGTCTAGAGAAAACTTTTATCAATACAAAAAAGCAAGCGCATTAATCGCCTGCCTAAAAGTATTCAAAATTACTTCTCTATAGCACTCTCTTAGCAATCGATGGTGTAAAGTAACTCGATACCGTTTGCAAAATAGTACCTTGCTCCGGTGTTGCTGCGTTTACATATTGATTGTTTCCTACATAAATTGCAACGTGGTATGGAGCTGTCGTTGAACCCCAGAAGACTAAGTCACCTGGCTGCAAGTTGTTCAATGAAACAGTTTGACCAACCTTAACTTGATCATAAGTTGTTCTTGGCAAGTTAACACCGGCCGCTTTTTGGTAAACATATTGTACTAAGCCAGAACAGTCAAATGAATCCGGACCTTCTGCACCCCAGACATAATTCTTACCTATCTGTTGTTTAGCTAGCGCAACAATTGAAGCGGCCTTACTAGTAGCTTGCGTTGAAGAAGTTTGGTTAGTATTTTGGCTGGTCTTCTTGATTGCCGTATTAACAATTTGCTTAGCCTTCTTCACCTTAGCTATCTTTTCAGCCTTCTTCTGAGTAGCCGTTTTAGTAGCTACTGCCGCTGTCTTCTTATTAACAGTAGTCTTTGTCTGCTTAGCTTCCGTTTTCTTAACAGTTGGTGCTTGCGATACTTCTGCTTTTTCTCCAGCAGTAACATCTACGGTATAACGCGCTTCAATCCATTCACGCGTTCCAACCTTGTACCACAAGTTGCCCTTCTTATCGAGTGCAGTCTCAGCTACATTCCAGACCGTGCCGTCCTTAGCACGGTAACCCATGAATTGACCATTCTCATAGTTGGTCCAAATATTCAGGCTCTTACCTGGTAAATAGCTAATCTTAACTTGCTTAATCGCAGTAAAATTAGCTGCACGAACAGTTTTCATTGATGTGATTGCGGAAACACCCGTAACGGTCAGGGCTGCAGCCGCTCCCACTTTAAAAAAATTATGTTTCATAATTGAATCCCCTTGGTAGCGAAACAGGTGAAAACTTTTCACCTAAAATTACCCACTCTTACTATGTAACGCCTTCATTATTGCATGTCCTACCTCAAGAAGCAAATTAGAACATTACAATATTACAAAAAAGACGGATCACTGGAATCCGTCTTCATTACTTACTATCTTAATTTAAAACACGCTTAGCAACACTTGGGTAGAAGTATGAACTCAAAGTTTGCTTGATTACGCCTTGACCTGGTGTAGCAGCGTGGATGTATTGGTTGTTACCAACATAGATACCTACGTGATATGGAGCACTTGCACTACCCCAGAAAAGCAAATCACCCGGTTGAAGATTATCCATAGAAACGGTTGATCCTTGCTTAACTTGATCATAAGTAGTTCTACCCAACTTCACGCCAGCAGCGTTAGAGTAAACATATTGTACTAAACCTGAACAGTCAAAACCGTTAGTTCCTGTACCACCCCAAACATAGGACTTGCCTAATTGTGCTGAAGCCAAAGTAATAACTGCTGAAGCATCACCAGTTGCTTGAACTGACTTCTTAGCCTTTTTAGCTTTCTTAACTGCTTGAGCCTTATCTGAACTAGCATCAACAGTATATTGAGCTAAAATCCATTGGTTATCACCAATTTGGTACCATGTACGGCCCTTCTTATCAGTCTTGGTGTCAAAAACATTCCAAGTAGTACCATGTTGAGCACGTTGACCAGTAAAGTGACCGCCATTGTAGTTGTCCCAGATGTTAATTCCATAACCTGCAATGTAGTTAATCTTTACTTTGGTAGTAGCAGCTTGAACAGTAGCATTAGTTGAATCTGGCTTGATGACATTTACTGCAGCTACACCGGTCAGAGTTAATGCAGCAGCTGCGGTAACTTTTACGAAATTGCTCTTAATATTCATCAAATTCTCCTATATGTTTTCACTATATATATATAAGCATTCTTAGAATTTATTACTTAAGCTGGTAACGAAAATATTAATTCATCGAAAAATCTTTAAATTTCTTTAACGTATTTAACAAAATCTATAATAATGTCCTAATGTTACAGTAGTGTTACAAAAGTAATACTGATTTAATAAATATTACGTTTCCGTCAAAAAGAAAAATAGCTAGGGAGATTTCCCTAACTATCTTAATTAGATATTTTATTTTTAGGAAGACTAACGCAATTAGTCGATTACACGCTTAGCTGATGATGGGTAAAATGAAGCTAAGGTTTGTTCCTTAACATTTTGACCAGGAGCTGGAGCGTGAACAAACTTGCCGTTGCCTACGTAGATACCTACATGGTAGTTACCCCAGAATAATAAGTCACCCTTCTTAAGCTTCTTAGTTGAAACTGAAATGGTCTTACCAAGAGTAATTTGACCGTAAGTAGTTCTTGGCAAAGTCTTGTTAATAGCATTCTTGAAAACGTAAGTAGTTAAGCCTGAGCAGTCAAAACCGCTAGGACCAGCAGCACCGTAAATGTAAGGCTTGCCGATTTGCTTCTTAACAAGCTTAACAACTGCATTACGCTTCTTAGTAGCAGCTGATTCTTGCTTAACTGAACTTGAGTCAGGTTTAGTAGTTTCAAGATCTGAAATTGAGTTGTTAGTAGTTACAGTAGTGTTTTCAACGTCATCAGCGTGAACAGTTGATGGAACATTGATAGCTGAGATACCGGCAAAGAATACTGATAAAGCTGCGGTGTATTTTACTAAAGTACGTCTAAAATTCAAAATTAATTGTCTCCTCTAAAAATTACTAAATTGTTTTTTTGATTTCTTAAATCAATTGACGTTTTATATAATACCGATTGAATGTTACACGAATGTTTCAAAAGAGCTACTATCGCGTTAAGAAACCTTGTTAAAAAACACATTTTATGTAAAAAAGAGAAGACCCAAAAAGCTAGCGAAGCTTTGCTATCAGTGCATCGAGAGCACTTTTGGTCTTTGTTAAATTGTCGTTAATTAATATATGAGCGTAATTTTTCAGATCAGCTGGCAATGCATTTAATTCACTACCACTAAGTCTTTCTTTAATCTTACTTGGATCATCACCGCGCTTGAGCAAACGCTCTTCTAGCTCTTTTTTGGTAGATGTTGTTATATAAAGGAAATAGACTTTGTCACCCAATTGCTGAATATAGGTATAAACGCCTTTGATATCGACAATTAGAGAAACTAAGTTGCTTTTTTTCCAAGCTAAATTCAATGCTTCACGACTTGAGCCATACTGATAAGATCCATACTTAATATGTTCAAAAAAGTGCAGCTGGGCAAAAGTTTCGTCTGTTTCAAAATGATATGACACATCTTGTTTTTCGCCTGATCGCATCGGCCGCGTGGTATGCGTTAATACGCGTGGAATACCATATTTTTCAGTTAAATATTCTGAAACAGTCGTCTTGCCAGCGCCACTAGGTCCTGCAATAAGAATTATTTTTTTCAAAACCTGATTCTCCCCACTTGAAAATGTTGCTTTTTTATAATAGCATTCTTGTGTTATAAAAGACTAAAACTTTTTCTCGGAAGGGAGAATTATAGATGAAAAAAGCAGATGTAAAAGTTGGTGCAATCGTTGGTGCCAAATCAGAAGAAGAACTTAAGAAGCCATTCCAAGGCAAAGTTGAAAAGATCTACGAAAATTCCGCATTGCTTGCAATTACTTCATACGATCCCGTTGACGCCACTGCTATCAGCGACTTGAACAATAAGATCGTAGTTAACTTCAAACATTTAAAGACTGCTCGCGCCGCCAAGAACAGTAAGACTGCTTCAACTAATGAAGTTAAGATTGAAAAAATTGCCAAGAAGAACGACGATAAAAAAGAAGCAGACAAGAAGTAAAATTTGACAAAAATAGCCCGCGCAATGTTTACGCGAGCTATTTTTTTGCCTAAAATTAGGACATCGATACGAGAGGAAATATTTTATGAAAGAAAAAACGCGAACTGTTTTATTTTGGTTTATTTTAATCCAGCCCTTTTTAGACCTTTATTGGTTCTACAACGGTAAATTAGCGGAAGTTTTACCATTTACTCTACCTACGATTATCCGAATTTTAGCTGTTTTTGTGATTTTCTGTATGTTTTTCAGTCAAAAGCAAAATTGGCAAAAATTAGGGCAAGACAAGTGGTTAATTCTATATTTAGCCCTACTAATTTTGTATTCGATTATTCACTTAATCCACGTCAAAAACTTTAACAGCATTAATCCTAATGACTACAATTATTCAACCGTAAGCGAAATTTTTTATCTCATTAGAATGCTTTTACCTCTGATGGTGATCTTTTTTACAAAAGAATTGAATTTCAGTCAGGAGCAATTCAGACACGTTATCGAAGGCATCAGCGGACTTTTTTCATTTACAATTGTCATTACCAATCTTTTTGTCATTTCGCTTAGAAGCTACGAGACAGGCCCGATTAGCGCTAATATTTTTGAATGGTTTGTTAACCCCAATATCGGTTACTCCCATATGGCCTCCAAAGGCTTCTTCAATTTTGCCAACATGGTATCAGCCGTACTCTTTATGCTGGTGCCTCTGATGCTTTACTTCATGTTCAGTCGTTTTAACTGGAAAATCGTCACTTTGAACGTAGTTCAAGCTTTAGCGATGATCGAGTTAGGAACCAAAGTGGCCCTCATCGGTTTAATCGGTGGCGTGATTATCAGTATTTTGCTGTATGTTTTCCACTTATTTATTGTTAAGGATGTTAACAAAAACGGCAAAGCCATTATCGTGGCGCTTTTAATCGAAGCTGGCACCTTTGCCATCATCCCCTTTGGTCCAGCAATCCAGCGCTATAATTATGAAAAATATTTGGCTCAGCAATCCGATGATTCTTTGACACAGGCCAAGCGAGAATTAAATGCTGGCTTAAAAAAATATCCTCAAGGTAAACAGCGCAAGGAATTTTTAACGAATTTCATCGGCAATCATTATCAAGATTACGCCTTAAATAAGAAGTTTGTTTTTAAAAGCTACCCTTATAAATACGATCCTGAATTTTGGCTCAAAATCATGAACGAGCCAGGCACCGCTAGAATGCAAAACCGACATGTAGAAAAAGCGATGCTTGATCAAGTTGTGAAGACTAACAACAATCGGCTCGACAAGTTCCTGGGCATTTCTTACACACGAGAAACCAACATTTTCAACCTTGAACGTGATTTCACTAGTCAAATTTATTCACTTGGTTGGATCGGCATGCTGTTGTTCATTGGGCCTTATGTCATTATCCTGCTCTACGCTTTAATCAAGTGGCTAATGAACAAAGAAAAGCGGACTTATTTGATCAGCTCAATGTTGCTTTCAATCGCCTTTATGATTTTCGCAGCATTCTCGTCAGGTAACGTAATGGACTTCTTAACAGCTAGCTTCATCCTGGCTTTCGTTGAAGGCAGCTTGTTAGCTAGCGTAACCAGAAAAGAAAATTAAACATAAAAAAAGTTAGGTAGTTGCTCGCCTAACTTTTTCTTAGTTTTTAAACATTATTTTTCTTGCTTAATAAAGCTTGAATCTGGCACCCGAATTAAGTAGTACCGAGTTGCTAAATGACCTGCATGCATCCCGATTCCATTTTGCCAATTCCGCTTGTACTTAGCCGTATAAATTGCCACGTAAGCACGTTGATACTTTTTATCCATTTTAGCCAATTCCTTTTTTACATAAGGAATCTTCTCGGCATTCACATCAAGCGCAGTGTTACCATAAGCAATCGAGGCATAGTCACTACCAATCGTGACCTTGCTGCCATCGCGATAAAAAGTATAAGTTTGTGAGCCATATCTCTTCTTAGCAGAATCAATTGTTACATAGCTTGAATTTCCCGCACCTGTACGCATTATCAGTGGCTCATACTTCACGCTTGAAGTAATGCGGTTTGCATCTTCCAGGTCTGGATTGTCCATAAAGGTCTGATTAAACATCCAACCTGCAGCTAATAAAAGTACTACAATTTCCACAATATTAAGAGCCATATTCGGCCAACTAAAGCGTTTATGCTGTTTGATAATCATCTTAATCCGTCTTTGACGGATGTTCTGGACGATGAAAACTAAATAAAGAATGATGGCAACCCAAATTAAGATCCCAATGATATTCCAGCTGAACATATCTCGTCCTGCTATATAAAACATAGAAACATGCAGAAGTTTTCATATTTCTACATGTCAGAAAGAAATATATTTTCCTTTCTTTGTCTTATTTACTGCTGTCTTCATCAGTATTCCGATATTCCATCTGGGGAGTAATCGCATTGACTAACTCTTGCAGCTTAAGGGCTTAGCCAGCCCATTATTTTTATTTTGTTAACGCTAGTAAATTTAATACTGCATTGTCATCACGATCATTGCTATAGCCACATTCATAACAAATGTATTCATTATGCTTGGTGCCATGTTTTCTATTGCCCTGCAGAGTAATTTTGTCTGCACCAGTTTTGACATAGCCACAATTGGCACATCTTTGTGTTGATGGATATGTTTTATCAGCTAGAATTAATTCTTTGCCATACCATTCACACTTGTAAGTCAAGACTTGTCTAAACTTGCCAAATAGTGACCTTTGCATGCCTTTGGAAGCCACATGGGTCATCATCATTTGTTTGACATTCAAGTCTTCAATGACGATTTGGTCATAATTGTTTACAAGCTCAGTGGTAAATTTTTGCAAAAGATCATTCTGAATATTGGCTGCTTTGCGATAATCACGCTGAAGCTTGGTTCTCACTTGCAGGTAATTATTGCTTTGGCTTGCCGATTTACCGTTAACTCTTCTCTTTTTAGACAATACTCTTTGATAATGCTTGATTCGCTTGTACAGTTTCTGTAGTTTTGCTGGCAAAACATTAATCTTGCCTTCAGTGTAGTTGAAATGCCCAACGTTGACATCGATGGCGGTCTTTTTGCCAGTTTTAGCCTTTAGTCCAGCCTCTTCTTCATAGGAAAGGGCAGCGTAATAATGTCCTCTTTCTCTAAAGATGCTGGCAATTTTAACCTCTTCCATCTTTAATGCCTCGTATGCTGGAATATCAAACCAAGATTTAATCCCTCTAGGCTTATCTAATCTAAGCTTGCCATTAATTATCTTGGCGCGATCAGTTTTAAAGCCTTGACGTGGAGCTTTCTTAGATTTGAAATGCGGCTTGCCCCAATCAGGCTGGGTCTTGTCAAAGAAGTTCTTCCAAGCATTAGCCAGATCCTTGACTGCTAATTGCAGACAGCGAGCAGACAAAACAAATTGCCAATCAGCCTTGTTATTGACTAATTCATCCCGCACTCGATGCTCATTAGGACTAGGATTATTATCCTTGTCTAAAGTCCGAGCTTCATACATGTCTTGCCAGGTTGCTAAAGCTAGATTCCAGCAGTATCTGCGATAGTTACAAAGACGTTCAAGTTCTCTTTGCATTATCTTATTTGGCCTTAATTCGACTACCTGAGTTTTGATCATTTGTTTCACCTCCAATGCAAACATAAGTTTAGCAAAGGATGTAACAAAAACAAGCGAACAAAATATTAAATTTTTAGCAGCAGTTAATTTGCTTCTATGTTTTGCCTTTCTGAACAAATTACCTGTATCTTTTTCTATATTGCCATTAAATTCTATATTTCAGCTAACCATTTAATCCTCCTTTTTTTCAATTATATGGTAAAAAAAGTAAAATTTGAATAGGATAATAATTGAATACTTAGTTAAATAGTGAGAAGATCTTACTAGTACATTAGATTTATTAGGGAACATTATGGTAGCAATAGCTTTTTATTCAATTACTGGGCAAACGGAACGTTTTATTAAGAAAACTCAACTTTCGGCCCATCAAATCGACGATGCCAACCCTAAGTATGATATGGGAAAATCTTATATCTTAATCGTACCCTCATATCAGGACTTCATGATGGATTCAGTCGTTGATTTTTTAACGTATAAAGATAACAAAAAAAATATTATAGGGATTATCGGTTGTGGCAACCGAAACTTTAACGACCTCTTTGCTCAAACTGCCAAAAAGATCGCGGCAACATTGAAAGTGCCTATTTTGTATCTTTTGGAATTTAGTGGTACTAACCAAGATGTCAAAAATGTACGAAAAATCGTACACGATCTTTCTGCTGGTGAGAGTACTAAGCAAGTCCAAAAGCCTAAGGAATTACGTGGGAATATCAGCTTTTTGAGTGATTTTAGAGATTAAATATGACTGAAAAATATTACAAAGCAATTAACTGGAATGACATGGAGGACCGGGTTGACAAATCTGCTTGGTCCCGCCTGAATGATATTATCTGGGAACCCCGTAATGTTCCAGTTAGAGAAGATAAAAAAGAATTTTTACAATTAGACAAGCCGGTGCAAGATGCCTTGCTTCACGCATTCGGAGCACTATCTTTTTCATCTGGACTCCAAATGAAAAATGGGCTAGAGCAAATTAAGGTAGATGCCATCACACCAGAGGAAGCAGCTGTGCTGAATGCCTTGCAATATTTGGAATCTATTGCCAATAAAGGCTACAGCTACGTTATCAACGAGTTGACGGACTCAAATATAGCAAAAGACGTTATTAACTGGGCTGATGACAATCCTTACCTGCAAAAGAAGATTCGGATTTTGAATAAAATCTACCAAGGCGGGGATGCACTACAAAAGAAGGCAGCTAACGTTATCCTAGAGACAGCTCTCTATCATTCTGCCTTCTACGCTCCGCTTTATTTATTCGGACAAGGCAAAATGGTACGAACAGCTGAAATTGTTAAGTTAGCTTTACGTGGCACTTCATTTGGTGGAATTTATCCTGGTTACAAGTTCCGCTTAGGCTACCAAAAATTAGGTAAAACTGAGCAAGCAGAGCTAAAAGAATGGATCGATAACTTGTACGATATGCTAATTGATAATGAGAAGAAGCACATTGAGTTAATGTACAAGGGCACTGACTGGATCGATGATGTTACGCACTATCTCTACTACAGTGTCAACAAGGCCTACCTCAACCTAGGTTTTTCAGCCAAGTATCCTGACACTTCTGATTCAATCAACCCTATTATTGAAAAAGGGGTCATCAAGAGTGCAGTGCTTGAAGACTTCTTCTTCTACACTAACGATCAATCGCTGACTAAGTTTAAAGAAATTAAATAATTACAAAAGACGCAACCGAATTTTCGATTGCGTCTTTTCTTACTTCTTAGCAGTTTTCTTCGTTGTCTTTTTAGTAGCGGTTTTCTTTTCTGCTTCCTTTTTTTCAGGCTTCTTATATTCACGTATTGTGGTTAGCTTTTCAATAATTGCCTCCACCAGTTGATCAACAATCTTCGCTGGATCTTGTTCGATCTCTGCTTCACTGGCTAATTGATCAATTCTAAAGCCTGAAACATTAACGTATTCAGAGCGCGTTTCAAAGTAAACATTTAAAGGATATTCCTTACCCTCTTCAAAGAAGTTAGCAACTCGTTTGTAATTGCTATAAGGCAAATTGATAATATTTGTCTCCAAGGCAAAAGTAGCCGGCCGCTGACCCGTCACTGCTAGTTGCGTTTGGATCAATGAATTATGCTTAAAAGCAGCGATAACTTCCTTGACCATCTTTTCAGCATACGGCTTGATTTTGCTCTTCGACTTGCTAATGTCGGCATATTTAACTGTTTCAAGATCTTGAATATAATCTTGATTTTCAATTTTTTCGTTGAGATCTTTTAAATTAATTTCCAAAATAAACTTTCCTTTTTCATTGGTTATAATTACAAAATACTACAAAAAAATTTTTTGTCATCCTTTTTAAGGATTCAATTCAGTATTTTTAGCTTTTTATTTGTTAAAATGACACTATGAAAAAGCAAAAATTTGATCTTAAGTATTTATTTTTACTCATTCCCATTACGTTAATTCTCATTATAGGATTGATTTACCTTTTTAACAAAAATAAAATCGATAATGAAATTAATTGGATGACAATGAAGGAAGAACAGCGGCTCAATGTCCCGCTAGAAAATCAACTGCCCGATCTACCCAACGGCTGCGAGGTTACTAGCCTATCAATGTTACTGAATTACTATGACATTAAGGTTAACAAATATGATCTCGCCGATAATATTGCTCATGTTGATTCTTTCACCGTCAACGGTAAATATCGCGGCAACCCCAATCAAGGCTTTGTCGGCCATATGTCTGTCGCTAATGCTGGCTGGTGCGTTTATCACGGGCCTTTATTTGATGTTGCACGTAAATATACCAACCACATAGAAGATGCCTCTGGCAGCAATTTTTTAGCGATTCTCAAGTTAATCTCCGATGGGCATCCCGTGCTGATCATTACCACAACCACTTTTAATCATGTTAACAATATGCAAACATGGGAAACCAATACTGGTAAAGTCAACGTTACACCGTCATCACATGCCTGCGTGATCACGGGATACAACAAGCAAAAGAAGCTCGTCTATGTTAATAATCCTTACGGTATTAAAAACCAACCGGTTAATTGGCATAACTTAGAATTGAGTTATGACCAGCAAGGACGACAGGCACTTTACATCAAATAACAAAAAAGGGCAAGCCACGAAGGCTTGTCCTTTTAACTCAAGGCACATGCTCAAAGCATATGTGGACGTTTAAACTGTTCACATCAGTGCGTCCAACATCAGCACTTCCCGTGCTTGCCACTTAAGGCGGATGTCCTCTATCTCATAAATATACGCATCTCGCGTTCATTAATCGACTCGTCAGTCAGTAATTGTACTATTTTTTATGTTTGATGTACAGTCTAGCACTTTTAAAATGACGATATTTAAATTTATAAAAAACTTCAGTACACATAGTCGATAACATGAAACCTAAAGCAATAGCACCAGTAACAATTGCTACTCGTAGAAGCAAATTCTCTCCTTGACTATAATCCCCCACAACTAAAGCACGTACTGCTTGATAAGCAGGCACGCCCGGGACTAACGGTACTAAGGCAGGAATATTAAAGACCGTCACTGGACTTTTTTTAATGCGTGCAAAACACAAGCCCAAAATACCTATCAAAAAGGCGCCAATTAAATTTGAAATCATTCGCCCAAATCCCAAATTAAAGCAAGTCCAATATGCCATCCAGCCCACTGTGCCACTGACTCCTGACAGGTGAAGATCGCGATGAGGTATATTAATAGTTAATGCAAAACCCACCGAAGCTACATAAGAAAAAATGACATTAATAATAATTTCTAACCAAAGTGGCATTTTTATACTCCTATGAATTTAAGTACAAGTGCAACTCCACCGCCTAAAGCTAAAGCGGTTAACACAGCCTCGCACATTCGCATAATCCCTGATAATAAATCTCCCATGAATAGATCTCGCAAAGCATTAGTAATTGCCAAGCCTGGGACTAAAGTCATCAGAGCGCCGATCAAAATATTATCAGTAATCATTTGTGGATTAAAATGATTGAGTAATACTGCCAAGATCCCCATGACCATTGCTGCAATTAGCTCTGATAAAAAACGAATCTTAGTATATTTTTTAAACTCATAATACGACCAAAAACCAACAGCCCCTACTAAGGCAGCACCTGGGAAATCAACCCAGTCGTAATTATCCATAAACAAAACCATCAAGGTAGCAGACAATACAGCAGCTCCCAATACCTGGAGCCACATTGGGAAAGTAGGTGCTTGTGATACTAAAGCAATCTTTTCTTTTAATTCAGAAAGAGTGATTTTTTCAACTGCAAATTGGCGCGACAAGTCATTAACCCGGTCTACTAATTCCAAATTGATGTTGCGATCACGAATTTGTTTCATCTGACTCAGCTTGCCACCATCTAAGCTCATGAAAACACAGGTTGGCGTCGCAAAGACACGCGGATCATCAATTCCGGCATTGCGAGCAATTCTGAGCATTGTATCTTCTACCCGATACATTTCGCTCCCGCCTTCGATCATTAGTCGGCCCGCAGTTAAACAAATATCCATTACTTCTTGATAAAATTGGACATCCCGCTTCTCAGACATAGTTTTAGCCTCAGTTCATAGTTTCAATATCGATGGTCTTGTCGACCCAATCACCGCGGAAAAAGTCACGTTCGTGACTAACAATAATGACTCCGCCTGGGAAGTTAACAATCGCTTTTCTCAAAGCATCCTTGGTATCGTTATCCAAGTGATTAGTAGGTTCATCAAGGAAAAGCAAATTAGCTGGTTCAAACTGCATCTTAGCTAATTTTACTTTTTCCTGTTCCCCACCAGAAAGTTCCTTTAGCGGACTCATTGCTTGTTGTGCAGTTAAGCCCATGCGTGCCAGCGCTTGTCGCAATTCCTTTGGCTTTTTGCGTTCAAATTCTTCTTGTAAATATTGGAGTGGAGTCATGTTGCTATTAGGCCAGGTTAGATCTTGCTTGAAGTAAGCCAACTTTGCAGTAACAGATAACTCATATGAACCATAAATTGGCTTTAATTGCCCTAACAATGTCTTAAGCAAGGTAGTCTTACCAATTCCGTTAAAACCAGTAATCGCCACTTTTTCATCCCCACCAACAGAGAAATTGAAGGCTGACTTGACCAAAGCATGGTCGTAACCGATGACCAAATCTTGCGTCTGTAGCAACAAATTAGAAGCAGTCGCAACATATGGAAATTCAAAGCGTGCCTTGCGGTTGTTTTTTGGCGGTGTTAAAACATCCATCCGCGCCAGCTGCTTTTCCCGTGACTTAGCACTCTTAGCACGTGTACCCGCCTTGTTCTTGCGAATATAGGCCTCAGTCTTAGCAATCTTGCGTTGCTGGTTAGCATAAGCCTTCAAGTAGGTCTCACGGTTGGCTGCTTTTTGCCGCAAGGCTTGCTTCAACGTTCCTGTATAACGGGTAATTGTGCCAAAATCGATATCGATAATGCAGTTAGTGATTCGGCCTAAAAAGTCATAGTCATGGCTGACCACGATAAACGCACCATCAAAATTATTCAAATAATCAACTAACCAATCAATGTGAGAGACATCCAGATAGTTAGTCGGTTCATCTAGTACCAAGACATCTGGACTTTGCAAAAGTAATTTAGCCAAAATAATTTTTGAGCGCTGACCACCAGATAACTTTGAAACATCATGGTCATAGCCCAGATCGGCTAAGCCCAACCCTGACGCAACCTGTTCAATCTCAGTATCAATGTCATAAAAATTATTTTCTTCTAAATAAGTCTGTACCTTGCCGGCTTTTTCTAACAGGGCTTCGTCCCCGTTTTCGGCATATTTGGCATACAGATCATTCAACTCTTTTTCTTCTTGAAATAAATGATCAAACGCCGTCCGCAAAAAGCCACGGATAGTCACACCAGGTGCCAATTTAGCATACTGGTCCAAATAACCAACATCAATTTTATTTTGCCAAGTTACTTGACCATCATCGGGCAAAATTTCACCCGTTAAAATCTTAATTAACGTTGACTTACCAACACCATTTTGACCAGTAACCCCCATATGGTCTTCTTTGTTAAGCACAAAGTTGGCATCTTCATATAAAGTTTTATCAATAAAACTCTGACTTAAATCTTTAACAGTTAATAAACTCATTTTTCATCCCCTATTATTTAGCTGATTCATGTTCTTTTTCATAATTTTGAAGTGCATCAAGAACACGAGGCCAATAGCGCTTAGGCAAAATTAATTGCAAATGGTCGTGATAAATTGGAAAATCACTGGCCTTCATACCGGTGATTTTAGCCAATTCTTGGTCGGTCAGCTTATATTTATAAACAATGCGCTTAATTTCGACTGAAGCATGTCCTCTGAAATAAGACAAGCCGAAGAAAAAGATGGCAAAAACACCAGCTAGAATAATTGCTAGCTGCAAATTCATTCTAAAGCTGTGCAAGCAAATAAAAAATACGGCAATAAAAGAAATTAGAGCTGAAATTATGCCGTAAATAACTGGAAATATTGATTCTTTTTCTTTCTTTTGCATAATCTTTTCCTTCCTAATTGAGACCTAGTAACTTTACGAACTTAGCAAAAATTGTTAAAGTTTGCAAGATACGACGTTTTCATTATTTTTTACATAAGTTAAGTATACTTAGCAAAAATGAAATTGCACGAAGAAAGAAGAAAAATGAGCCAAGAAAAGCAAAAATACTATTTTTTCCCACTTCGTTTTCAACAACAGGACTTAAAGATTGAACTAGTTTTACCTCAAATTACGCAAGCTGAGGCACTTTATCAAGCTGTTGTCCGCGATCGAAAGCAATTAGGTCAATGGCTAGCCTGGGCTGATCAAATGCACTCAGCTAACGATGAAGCAAAATTTATTAAGCAAATTCAAACCAAAATGTCCCAGCAGACGATGCTCGTGCTCACTATTTTAGTCAATGGCGAACCTAGCGGCATGATCGACTTGCATAAGCTAGTGCCAAATAAAAAAGCCGAGATTGGCTATTGGCTTGCTAGCAAGTATCAAGGCCGCGGCATTGTTACTAAGAGTGTAACGGCGTTATGCCAATATGCCTTTAGTGAATTGAACTTGCAATACATTGATCTGCTCGTTGCCGTTGGCAATGACAAGAGCAGCAATGTCGCAAAGCGTTGCGGTTTTAAATTAATGGGGATTGAGCCAAAATTAATTAATGGCTATGACGGCCAAATTTTTAGATTAATTCGACGTTAAAACTACTTTGTTCGCTTGTCATTGCGTTAAATATTAGGTAAACTAATAAAACAAGTGTTTGGAATCTTAATACTTTACTACCAAAACAAACTCAAATATAATTATGTTATACGATGCTTAGCATCAATGAGTGGTCGGCTCATGGTCAATCTGATTCTAATGCAGGACATAAGGGCCTGACGGGTCGCAGGGACCAAAATAAACCTGATATTATATATCTAAGACATAAGGGCTTAGCTGGTGGCAGACACCAAAATTAAACCGACTTAAGAGTTCACGAGTTTGTGAACTCTTTTTTATTGGAGAAAAAAGAGATGAATCGCAACTTATTTAAAAACGCAAATTTAAAAGAAATCGGACAATTACGTCGTTATATGTCGATTATTTATGATAATGCTGACTTTTACAGCAAACACTTTGTAAACAAAACCATTATCTACACTACTAAGAATAAAAAAATCGAACTTACTGCTAGAAGAGATAATTTTATGCATTTGTGTGGAGTAGCGTATATCGACGGTCCAAGAAAATTTTTTAATGATGCATTAGATCAAAAAATACTTATAAAAAAAGATGGGTCTACCTTTCAAAAATTACAAATTATGAATCAATTTCAAGAAATGCTTGGACCACATTTAAGATTAACAGGACGCAGTAATTTTACATATTTAAAATTTGATCACTCTATACGTACCAACAAAAGCATACTAGCTCTTGCACTATTAAATAATCAAAACTACATGATACCTATCTCTTTATTAAATCTAAAATTTATTCATCCTTTTCCAAATGGAGAAAAAATAATAAAAATAGAATCTCAAGATCTAAAAACTGGTAAAATTACTATTCTCAACTAAAACCAACCAGTCAGATCTTTAATAATGAAAAAGATAATTGGAACTAACAATGATGGTAAAAAATTTAGCGTTTTGACATCACGAATTTTTAATAAGGCCAAGCCAGAGCAGGCAATCAAAAAACCACCAACAATAGAAATCTCGGTTACCAGTGGACCCGTGAAAAAGCTAGCCGACAGAAATTTAGCAACCAAGTAAATACTACCCTGCCAGCAAAATAGCACTGGAGCAACAACGAGCATCCCCCAGCCAAAGCTTGCGCCAAAAACCATCGAGGTCACAAAATCCAACGTTGCATTAGTAAACAACATCGTATAGTCACCCTTAACTGCGGCAATTACTGGTCCCACAATTGACAAGGCACCAATACAACAAAGCAAAATTTCGGTGGCCAGACCTTTGCCTAAGTTTGATTTGCCCGTCTTTTCTACTAAGCGATCAAAATGACCAGAAATATCCCAAGCCGTGCCGCATAAACCACCAAGGGCTAAGCTGACAATAAATAAAACCGGATAATGACTCTTGGGCATATTATTAGTGACATTTTCCCAGCCAATTCCTAGAGCTGCCAACCCCATCGCAATAAAGAGCACATCTTCAAATCGTTTGTTGATTCCTTTTTTCAAAAAACAGCCAATACTAGTTCCTACTAATAAAGCCAATGTATTTACAATTGTTCCAATCATCCTTCTCACCTCTTAAGCTTATTTTACCGCAGAAAAAAAGTATCCTTGTCGGATACTTTTTCTATTTACCAGTGAAAATGCCAACCACTGCTTGATGATGAACTTGAACTAGACGAACTGCCCGTTCCTTTTCCTTCACCATAGCCAGAATTAGAACCGCCGGCTGGCTTATCCTGATTTTGATCATAAATTTGATAATTCGTAAAGGCTTGCGGATCATCCCACTTAATGTGGTTATTTTGATCATTTAATTCATTTTGCCGCGTTTCTTCGTTGTTCAACGTTTGCGTTGGCAAGTTCAAGTTCTTGCGCACACGATCAGAAGTCTTTTGCAATTCCTTAGTTGAAGCAACTTGAATCGAAGAACCATCAATCCAGGCATCATGACCTTGAATATAGCTGCTCTTCATATTTTTCATACAGCCACGATAATTCAACGCCAAGCTTAACATATCGTTGAAGGTCAAATTAGTTTTCACATACTTATTAAAAACATCAACTAGCTTGCGGTAATTACTGATGGTATTAACTGACATGGCCTTGTGGGCAATTGCCTCAATTACTTGACGCTGGCGCATCTGACGACCATAGTCACCACGTGGGTCTTCTTTTCTCATTCGAACATAAGCCACCGCGTGCCGTCCATTTAAATGCTGCTTGCCTTTGTGGAAATCACACCAGTCATACGAGAAGTCAAACGGCACATTCACGTCAACACCGCCAACTGCATTAACTAAGCTCTTCAATGCCTTCATATTAACTTCAAGATAATAGTTGATTGGCACATTAAGCATGGACGAGACCGTCTTCATACTTGCTTCGTGTCCGCCAATTTCATAAGCAGAGTTCACCCGAAACATAAAGTATTTGTCGCCTGGATCGCCCTTAATATCTGCTAAAGTGTCACGTGGAATTGAGGTCATCGTTGCCGAGTTCTTTTGCGAATTAGCCGTTGCTAAAATCATGGTATCCGAATTTCCCCGATCATGCCGGCCTTCAATTCCTTGGTCAACTCCCAATACTAAAATTGAAATTGGCTGTCGATTAGCAATTTTAGCTGAAGTAGCAGTATTGCCGCCGTTTTTGCCATCAATCACGCTGTGAACAGTAAAATACATATGCGCTGTCCAGGCTACGCCGAAGCAAACAGCCAACAAGGCTACCACTCCAACTAGTCGAGCCAAGAAATTCCCTGGTCTTAACGCTGACGCATCTGCCGCAAATGCACGATTACGGTGAAGATTAAGCGATGAACGACGAGCACGATAATCTTCTCTTCGTTTTGGATTTTGGTCCATTCTTTTGATCTTTTCCCTTCGAAATTAATAGAAGTTAGTTTATTTGTATCACTTTTCGTCTCTAGATAAAATAAAAATACCGATAATTAATAATAACTTATTTTTTGCGAAAAATAGCATAACAAGCTAAGATGTATACAAATTGAAATAATTATGGAGGAAAATTATGGCGATACCAAACAGAAATGAAGTCCCAGAAGAACTTAAGTGGGATTTGACCCGAATTTTTAAAAATGATGAAGAATGGGAACAGGCCTATGCAGCTGCCCAAGAAAAAGTCGATCAACTCGGTGAATTAAAAGGCACATTAGCAAAATCTGGCAAGGATTTGTACGAAGGTTTAACCAAGATTTTGGCCGTTAAGCGCGAGGTGGAAAATATTTATGTTTATGCCACCATGTCCAGTGATGTTGATACGGCTAATTCACATTATCTAGGCTACGTCAGCCGAGTGCAAAGCTTAGCTAACCAATTTGAAGCCGCTACTAGTTTTATTAACCCAGAAATCTTGAGCATCCCTAGTGACAAGCTAGCTGAATTTAAGCAAGCTGAACCAAGATTAAAGAATTACGCTCACTACTTGGAAATGATTACTAATAAGCGCCCTCACACCCTGCCAGCTGAACAAGAAAAATTAATCGCTGACGCTGGGGATGCTTTGGGCGTTTCCGAAAATACTTTTAACGTTTTGACCAATTCCGACATGGAATACGGCTACGTCCAAGATGACGATGGCAATATGGAACAATTGTCCGACGGTTTGTACTCATTATTAATTCAATCACAAAACCGTGACGTCAGAAAAGGTGCTTTTGATACACTTTATACCACTTATGGACAGTTCCAAAATTCCTTGGCTTCAACTTTGTCTGGCGTTGTAAAAAAGCACAACTATAACGCACGTGTGCACAAGTATAATTCAGCTCGTGAAGCTGCTTTAGCCGATAATGGCGTACCCGTAGCAGTTTATGACACTTTAATCCAGGAAGTTGATTCACACCTAGACTTACTTCACCGTTATGTTGCGCTACGTAAAAAGATCTTAGGCCTGAAGGATCTGCAAATGTGGGACATGTATGTGCCACTAACCGGAAGACCTTCTCTTTCATACAATTTCGAAGAAGCAAAAGAGACAGCAAAAAAGGCTTTGGCTCCACTTGGTGAAGACTACTTGAAGCATGTTGACTATATTTTTAATAATCGTGTCATCGACCCAATAGAATCTAAAAACAAGGTAACTGGTGCCTACTCCGGTGGTGCTTATGATACCGATCCTTATGAGTTGCTCAACTGGGAAGATAACATCGATTCACTTTATACTTTAGTCCACGAAACCGGTCACTCTGTTCACTCCTGGTACACTCGCAATACTCAACCTTACGTTTACGGCGACTATCCAATCTTTGTGGCTGAAATTGCTTCAACTACTAATGAAAATATTTTGACCGAATATTTCTTAGACCACATTACCGATCCTAAGACGCGGGCCTTTATCTTAAATTACTACCTTGATTCATTTAAAGGTACTTTATTCCGTCAAACTCAATTTGCCGTGTTTGAACAATTCTTGCACGAAGCTGATGCTAAGGGAGAACCACTGACTGCTGACACTTTAGACGACGTTTACGGTCAAATTAATCAGCATTACTACGGAGATAGCGTTGAACCAGGCGGCGACATTGCGCTTGAATGGTCACGAATTCCACACTTCTACTACAATTTCTATGTGTACCAATATGCGACTGGCTTTGCGGCTGCAACGGCATTAGCAAACAAGGTGGTTCATGGAACGCCTGCTGAGAGGGATGCCTACCTTGGCTTCCTTAAAGCTGGTTCAAGTGATTACCCAACTGAGATCATGAAGCGTGCTGGCGTAGACATGACCAAGCCAGACTACTTGGAGGATGCATTCAAGACTTTTGAAAAGCGGTTGAATGAATTTGAGAATTTGATTGAGAAGTAAATAATCGCGCTCATATAAAAATAATCGATATCATTTCGTGAGATTTGATATCGATTTTTTGTTGATGATCTTGATTTATTGCTTGGCATATTTATCGCTCAATATGTATAATACGTATATAAGTATTATAGTGCGAGAAAAGGTGGAAAATATGGCTGAAACTTTATATAAAAAGGTCGTTAAAAATGGTTCTTCCTTAGCTATCAATATCCCAGCTAAGGAAGTAAAAGAGCAAAATCTCAAAGTAGGCGATATTGTTGAAGTAAAAATCAAAAAATCAGACCGTCCTAATTCTGAAAATTTAAAAGAAATAGATGGCTTAATCTCTGATTACTGGGATATGTTAGAGTACTTAAAGGATAAGTAGTCAATGAAGATCAATTATCTAACAGAAAAGGATATTTTAGTAATCAATGCAAGGGTTATTCAAAGAGAAGGTGCAACGGGACAAAAACCTCACGTTAGGGATGCAGAAGCCCTTCATTTTTTAATTGCTCAACCTAAGCAAACTAGTTTTGGACAAGAATTATATCCGTCTTTTGCTGAAAAAGCTGGGATTTTATTAATTAAATTAGTTAAAAAGCATGTTTTTGAAGATGCAAATAAACGAACTACAGCAATTGCATTCTTACTATTTTTAAGACGAAACTCTTATGAATTAACCTGTGATTGGCAAGATCTAGCAAATCAAATCTTAAAGATTGCTCAAATAGATGACAATGAACTAAATTACCAAGAAATTTACCAATGGATTAACCAAGTAATTCATGAAAATTAAAAAATCGGTATCATTTCACTAGATTTGATACTGATTATTTGTTAATGATCCTGATTTTTCAAAAATTTCCTTGACTTCTTCTTTTCATCGTCGTATTATAATGACAATTAAATTAATAAAAGCTTAGAAGAGATGAGTAATTACTTAAGACTTCTGCAGAGAGTCGGAGTTGGTGCAAGCCGATGTAGTCGAGAGTAACGAATATGGTCTTGGAGCTATTTTAAAGAGCAAGCTATTAAGTAAGCAATTTACGAGTGACGATCGTTACCCGTCCGAGTCTTCCCAATCCTGGGAGTACTTAGTAAGGAGTTAGCTGTGAAGCTAGCTTGAATTTGGGTGGTAACACGCTTAGGCGTCCCTAGCATAGAAGTTCTATGCTAAGGGCGCTTTTTATTTTGCTTATTTAATTTTTCAGAAAGGAGCCAGACAATGGATAAACCTATCAAAACTACAAGTTCACGAATCATCATCAGTAAAAAGGCATTTAATCGAATGTGCACCCTTGTCTGGTTGATCTTGATTATCATCGGACTTTTCATCGTTAAATAAAACATCGAAGCAAAACTAAGGAGAAAAATTATGACGGAATTACATTACGATATCGTTGGTAGCTTTTTAAGACCTGCAGAATTAAAAAAGGCTCGCGCAGAATTTGAAGAAGGAAAGATTAAGCAAGAAGAATTAACTCATGTTGAAAATAAAGAGATCAGAGAATTAGTTCAAAAAGAGATTGATCATGGTCTTAAAATCGTAACTGATGGTGAATTTAGAAGAAGTTACTGGCACCTCGATACTTTCTGGGGCTTTGGGGTATTAAACATACTAAGCAGGCCCACGGCTATTTCTTCCATGATGAAGAAACTCGTAACGACTCTGCCCAAGTTGAGGGGAAAATTAAATTTACTGGTAAACATCCAGATCTTTCATCATTTGAATACTTAAAAAAGGTTGTCGATGAAACTGGCGCTAACGTAATCCCACGGCAAAGTATTCCAGCTCCCGCACAATTTTACGCAGAACTTGTTCGTGGAGAAGAAAATATTGCCGCACTTAAAAAGATTTATAGTTCAGAAGAAGATTTACTCACCGATATTTCTAAAGCATACCGAGACTTAATTTTAGCCTTATACGATGCAGGATGTCGCGACATTAAACTCGATGACTGTACTTGGGGTATGATTGTAGATAAGCGCTATTGGAAAAGTCATTTACAAGATGACTTTTCATTAGACGACCTTAAAAGAAAATACTTGAAGCTTAACAATGATGCAATCAAAGATTTGCCAACAGATTTGCGAATATCAACTCATATTTGTCGCGGTAACTATCACTCAACTTGGGCAGCCCAAGGAGGTTATGGTCCAGTAGCGGACTATGTTTTTGCTAAAGAAAATGTCGACGCCTTTTATCTTGAATTTGACAATGATAGATCTGGCAGTTTTGATCCAATTGCACAAATTCCTAACGACAAACTTGTTGTCTTAGGTGTAGTAACTAGTAAAAAAGCAGAATTAGAAGATCCACAAAAATTAATCGCTAGAATTAAAGAAGCAGCTGAATTCCACCCATTAAATAATCTAGCTTTAAGCACACAGTGTGGCTTCGCCTCAACTGAAGAAGGCAACACGTTAACCGAAGATGACCAGTGGCAAAAGATCAAGTTGGTTGTCGACACCGCCAAGCAAGTTTGGAGCTAAATGGCAATTAACTAGTTAAAATAAAGATAAATAGATTTAGACAAAGGAGAAATTAATCATGGGAAAAGTTGAAAGTTTTGAATTAGATCATACTAAAGTTAAGGCACCTTACGTTCGTTTAATCACCGTTGAAAAAGGCCAAAAAGGTGACCAGATTAGCAACTTCGATTTGCGTTTAGTTCAACCTAATAAGAACGCCATTCCTACTGGCGGCTTGCACACGATTGAACACCTTTTAGCCGGTCTTTTACGTGACCGAATTGACGGCTACATTGACTGTTCACCATTTGGCTGTCGGACTGGCTTCCATCTTTTAGTTTGGGGCACCCCATCAACTACTGAAGTTGCCAAGGCACTTAAGGAGTCATTAGAAGAAATCCGTGACAACATTAAATGGGAAGACGTACCAGGAACGACAATTGAATCTTGTGGTAATTATCGCGACCACTCATTATTCTCAGCTAAGCAATGGTCAAGAGATATTTTGGCTGAAGACATTTCTGATGACCCATTTGAAAGACATGTGGTTGAATAAAATTTAAAGGTTTAACTGAAAAATAGTAAATAATTAAAAAAGCTAGCAATTCATTTTAGTGAACTACTAGCTCTTATTTTTTCACTTATATCATCCCAGCAACTAAGCCAACTATATACAAAAAGACACAGCAGACTACCAAATACAAACCGCCCCACTTGACCGTTTCTTTTAGGATCTCGCCTTCGTCTCCCTCACGATTAATCGAACCAGTCGCTACTGCAATATTCTGCGGTGAAAGCATCCCTGCCGTGGCCCCTGTCATGTTCGAGGCTACAACCCAGTACTTACTTACGCCTAAGTCCGTTGCTGCAGTATACTGCAAATTACCAAATAAAACATTAGCTGATGTAGCAGATCCTGTTAAAAATGTTCCTAGTGCACCAATTAACGGCGCAAACAATGGATAAACTGGTCCTAAAAGGCCAACCAAGGCCACTGCTAATGCATTCGTCATACCAGCATAAACCATTGCTTTAGCTAAGCCCACAATCGCACAAACCGTAATCGTCGTTTTCCACACGCTTTTTATCGATTGTCCTAATATTTGCATCATTTTTTTCAAGCTGACACCCTGAATCGCCCCACCAATTAATGTAGCTACAAAAATTAATGTTCCAGGAGAAGATAACCAACTAATTGACAATGTATTTGGGTTCTTTCCTGTATAAACAACAAGATTAGTGGTTACTTTATTAAGTACATCATTGACAGTTGGAACTAATGAAGAAGCAAAGATCACGAAGATAAAGACCAAAATAAATGGTGAACACGCCTTGAGCATTTCCTTAGCATGTGGACGTAAAACATCTGACTCTTCTTCATTATCATGCCATCTAGTTAATAAGACTGTAATCGCAATTGAACACAATGAGCCAACAATTGCAGGCAATTCTGCCCCTACAAATTTTGCAGCTATTACCTGGGGAATAGCCATTCCCAATCCTGACATCAATGTAATAAAGCCTACACCTTTAATTGCCTTAATGCTGCCTTCAGTCAAGATAACTAAAATAAATGGACCAGTATTACCAAAATAGATAATTGCAATGTCACGATGAAGGATAGTTTTTCTTGATGTAGACCCGTCACTTCAGCTAAAGTTAAAACTGGTAATCCAATTGCACCAAAAGCCGTCGCAGTTGTATTAGCAATCAAACTAATGACTGACGCGCGAATCGGATCCAAGCCAAAGGCAATCAATATTCCTGCCGCAATTGCTACCGCAGTCCCAAAGCCAGCGATTGATTCTAAAAAGCCACCAAATCCCCAAGCAATAATCAAAACAATAATCCGCTTATCGGTTGAAATCGTCGCCAGCATATTTTGAATAGTTTCCATACCGCCAGATTCTGTAGTAACGTTATATGCAAACAAAGCCATGACAATAACAAACATAATCGGCCAAATGCCCATGATAATGCCTTCTAGCGCCCCACTTGCCGTATCTAGCACCGGTAATTTAAAACTAAAGACTGCTAACACCATCGTCAAAATTAAGCCAATGACACAAGCGCGTGCAGCTGGCATTCGCATAACTCCCAGCGAAATAATCAACCAAACGATCGGCAACAATGCGATCGCAAATCTAATCCACATCAAAATCCTCCATCATCAAAAGTGTTGTACTATATTATTTAATCATGATTTGGGTAAAAAGTTAAAATAAGACACAAAATTTTAG
Source organism: Lactobacillus sp. UMNPBX12 (assembly GCF_002553955.1). NCBI lineage: Bacteria > Bacillati > Bacillota > Bacilli > Lactobacillales > Lactobacillaceae > Lactobacillus > Lactobacillus sp. UMNPBX12. Next base: position 89,376 of record NZ_PCYY01000003.1, on the reverse strand, counting down.
TTAAAATTACAATTTTCACAAATTTCACTTGCAAGTTTAACCAACAAACTATATAACAATTAATGGAAAGTAAAATTTCTCACATCATGTTTGAACTACTCCGTGGAATAGAGTAGTTCTTTTTTTGCGTAAAAAAATAGCCAGACCGAATTCAGCCTGACTTCTGTTTTTTAGCGATGTTTAATTACGTGAATACCATAAGCGATTAAGTAAATTACCACTTCGATCGTTGCAATAAAGAAAGTTACCGGCCAGTTGGTGATAAAGCCGAGATACAGTCCAGCCCACACGCCAACTAAAGCGAAAAACACGGACCAACTGATCATTGCTGGTATTGTTTTACCAATATAGCGCGCCGTTGAAGATGGCAATGTTAATAGAATGAAGACTAGCAATGAACCAACAATCTGGGCACCGATAGCAACTGACATAGCCAAGGCTACCAAGAAAGCAATACCAACCCAGCCAGTATGTACACCATGTGCAACGGCACCGATATGGTCAAATGAGTCAAAATTCAAGCTTCGAGCTACCAAAATAATTAATAGTAAAACTAGAATTGACAAAACCACTAGCTGAATCACGCCTTGTTTATCAACACCGATGATACTACCAAACAGAATATTAGTAGCGTAACGGCTATTTGATCCAGAAATGGCTAAGAACAGCACACCTAGCCCAATAAACAGAGCTGAGATCGCACTAACTGACGATTCTTTTTGATCGCTGTGCAAGGACAATTCTCCTACTCCAATTGAACCGAGCAAGGTAAATAGTAGCATCCCCCATAACGGTGCAATGCCGATAAAGACGGCAAAAGCTGCTCCAGCAAAGCCGATTTCTGACAGTGTGTGAGCTAAAAAAGCATAACTCCGTGCTACTACATATACACCGACCACGCCACAGGTAATCGCAATGAATGTACTAGCTAAGAAGGCATAACGCATAAATTCGTATTGAAACATTATTCGAAATCCTCCTTAAATTTATCCATCTTTCCTTGCCTGATCGTTCCCTTATTTAAATATAGATAATCAGTCATATACTTTTTAGCTAAAGGAATATCATGAGTGACAAACAAAACGGTAATTTTGTGTTCACGATTCAGGTGCTTGATTAATCCCATCAATTCTTCCTTAGCAGCCGGATCTAGGCTAGCTGTTGCTTCATCTAAGATGATCATATTGGGATGATCAAGTAGAGCCTGCGCTAAATATGCACGTTGTTTTTGTCCACCTGATGCCTCACCCATTCGGGTATTCTGAATCTTTTCTAAATGAGTTTCTTCTAACTGATGATCAATCTGTTCCTTAACCTTTTTGGTCTTAAACAATGGGGCGTTAAGTCCAATAAATGCGCGAATCGACAATGGATACTCCGCATCAATATTTCTAAACTGGGGTACATAACCTAACTTAACGTCTGAATCAAACTTAAAGTTGCCCGCAGTCGGCTTTAACATCCCCATTAAAATCTTAATTAAGGTGGTCTTCCCTGTTCCATTAGGTCCAAGTAGTGCAGTCATTGACCCGTCTTCAAGCTGAAAACTCAAATCTTGAAAAACATCTTTAGTATCAAATCTCATCGAGAGATCATTTACTTCTAAAATCACTCTTCTACCTCCTCCCTAAGTTGCTATTATTTTTCTATTTTAGCCAAATTTTGATAATTTTCTTTCATCCAAGCCAAGTAAGTAGTGTGGTTAGGAATAGTCTCCCGCACATTTAACACTGGAATATTATTTTCCTTAGCTAATTTTACAAATGACTTCACAGTTGAACTGCTTGCCTGTGTATTGTTAACAAAGAATGCAATCTTCTTTGCTTTAATTTCATTATTCATTTGATTAATCATCTTAGGACTCGGATCAGTACCATTCTCAATTGCTTCTTCAAAGCCCTTATCCCCAATCTTGTATCCTGCTTCTCTTAAAGCATAATCAAAGACAGGTTCACTAACAAAGACTGGCTTACTATTTTTCTTATTAGTCTTCACCAATTGTTTAACTTGATTAATCTTAGCTAAATACTTGTCACCATTAGCTTTAAAATAAGCTGCATGCTTTTTATCAAGCCTAGATAAACGCTTAACTAGGTAATTAACATACTTGGTTGGCATACTTAGATTGTACCAAATATGCGGATTATCCCCCTTCTTTAATCCCATCAAGTCTTCACCAACTAAGACAGGCTTTTTGCTAACAGAACTAGCTAGCTTATTCATCCAAGAATCATAGCCTAAGCCATTAGCAACAATAATATTTGCCTTGGTCAATTCTTTAGCATCTGCCGTAGTTGGTTCAAAATCATGAGGATCAGTACTGCTATTGCTAATGATTGCCTTAGCCGTACCATATTTTCCTACAACATTTTTAGCAATATCTGCATAAACATTGGTGGTGGTAATGATCGAGACTTTACCCGAATTGCTCGTCGAATTTGATCTATTCGAGCAAGCTGAAACTAACAGCGCAATAACGCCAATTAGTCCCAAAAAAGAGATTAACTTCGTAATTTTAGATTTCGCATTTTGCATAAAATATCCTCCTTGTGCAAAATAAAAAAGCATTTAAGTTAGAAAATTCAGCATAAATTCTAACTAAAAGTTAGAATAATCTAGTTAATTACATATGTCAACATATTTTTGCATAGACAAATAGCACCAGTCTCCCATAAGCCTGATGCTATCAATAATTTAAGTCATAAAATTTTGCTGAATTTTATTAAATGCTTTGTTCTAAAATTACATTATTATATAAACATATTTTTATATAATTGTCAAACCCGACTAAAATTCTTCCTTCACGTGCTGCCGCAAAACATCCAAAATCTTAATCACGTGCGTGTCTTCTAAGCTGTAATAACGCTCTTGCTTAACTCGTTCACTCTTAACTAGCTTTGCTTCTTCTAGAATCCTTAAATGACGTGAAATAGCCGGCTGGCTCACGTCGAATTGCTTAACTAAGTTATTAACGCTGCTTTTTTGGTGATCATTTAGATAATAAAGAATTTGAATTCTAATCGGATGATTCAACGCCCTAGTAATCCGAATAATTTGCTCGTCCACTCTCTTCACCCATTCATCCTTTTTAATTTATTATAGCGTATATTTTGGCACAAAAAAACGCTACCCGAAGGTAGCGCAAAACATAACAGAGTATCTTGATTTAAGTAGAGATCATCAAGATATTTATATTATAATACGTTTTTGCCAAAATGTATTGTTTTTTGATTAATAACCAGAATTATTTAATAATACTAATATTCGATATTACTTATAGTATTATTCGTTTGGGTCTTCTTTGACATTCTTCTTCCAGAAACTCATGATTAAACCAGCAACGATTGAACCAATAATAGTAGCTAGGAAGTAGAATAAGATGTGGCTTGGACCACCGATGTTACCAGCAAGTGGTGATACCCAAAGACCACCGTGAGGAGCTGGGACACCAACGTGCCATAAACCAACTAAAGCACCACCAACAGCTGAACCAATGATACATGATGGAATTACACGACCTGGGTCAGCAGCAGCAAATGGAATAGCACCTTCAGTAATGAATGAGAAGCCTAATACCCAGTTAGAAACACCGGCACGACGTTCTTCTACAGTGTACTTGTTCTTGAAGAATGTAGTACCAATTGCAGTAGCAAATGGTGGAACCATACCACCCACCATTACAGCAGCCATCAAGATAGCAGCAGTAGCTGAGTGAGGGTCGTTAGCAAATGCACCTGAAGCGAAGACATAAGCAGCCTTGTTGAAAGGACCACCCATATCGATTGACATCATTCCGGCAAGGATAGTGGTCAAAAGTACCAAGTTACCAGTACCCATTCCGTTCAAGAAGTGAGTAATAGCAAAGTTAATGCCACTAAAGATTGGGTTAATGATGTAGAACATAATTGCTGCAATAAAGAGCAATCCTAAAATTGGATAGAACAGCATTGGCTTCATACCTTCAACAGAACGAGGTAATTTAGCAAATACTTTCTTCAAACCAACCATCAAGTAACCAGCAATAAAACCAGCAGCAATACCGCCTAAGAAGCCGGCTGGTGAAGTTGCGTGAGCTTGAACGTTAACTTGGAATTGACCGTTAACAATAGAGGCCATGTAACCACCAACAAAACCTGGCATTAAGGCTGGCAAATCACCGATTGATTCAGCGATATAGGCTGCCAAAACTGGAACCATGAAGGCAAACGCCAAGTTACCAGCATTGTTTAAAAAGATGAAAGCAGGAGTCTTAGCGCCACCCATGTAGTTTTCTACGATGAATGAGATGGCCATTAAGATACCACCACCAATAACGAATGGAAGCATGTGACTAATACCATTCATCAAGTTCTTGTAGATACCTGCCCACAAACCTGGCTTCTCAGTTGATGAAGATTCAGTTGACTTGTCTTGAGCACTTGCATGGTAAACATCAGCCTTACCACCCATAATGTCATCAATTAATTCGCCTGGTTTGTTAATTCCATCAACAACAGGACGGTTAACTAAGTGCTTGCCGTCAAAACGTGGCATATCAACTTTCTTATCAGAAGCGATAATAACACCTTTAGCACGCTTGATTTCATCAGGAGTCAACTTATCCTTAACCCCTTCTGAACCGTTAGTTTCAATTCTAACTTCGATGCCGCGCTTCTTACCTTCCTTGATCAAGGCTTCTTGAGCCATGTAAGTGTGGGCAATACCGTTAATACATGCAGTAACACCAACAATCAATGGCTTGTTGTCGTCATCACTTGTACCTTGAGCCTTAGCAGCTTCCTTAGCCTTCTTAGCTTCAGCTGCCTTCTTGTCTTCTTCGTCTTTTTTAGCTTCAGCCTTTTCAAAAAGATCGATAACTTCTTCAGGAGTCTTAGTATTCTTCAAAGCTTCAACTAAATCAGGATCAATTAACAAACCTGAAAGTTTTGCTAATGCTTGAAGGTGAGTATTGTCAGCACCATCTGGTGCAGTAATCATGAAGAATAAGTGAACTGGTTGGCCATCAAGTGAATTATAGTCAATTCCTTCCTTACTCTTGGCGAATAATACGCGTGCCTTGTTAATAGATTTGTTACGTGCGTGAGGCATCGCAATTCCGCCACCAATACCAGTAGTTGATTCGTTTTCACGTGCCCAGATTGACTTAATAAAAGCATCTTCGTCGTTAACGATATCAGTTGCTACTTCAAGGTCAGCCATTTCTTTAATGGCATCTTCTTTGTTCTTAGCCTTAAGCTCCATAATCATGGAGTCAGGGCTTAAAATATCCTTGATTCTCATATTTTTCCCCTCGTTTTTTATTAAGAAATTTGCTCAACTTTGATTTGTGGAAGAACAGCATCAATTTGGCTCTTAACTGCAATATCCTTAGTAAAGGCGGTAGCGGCACCACAAGCCATTCCAATTCTGAAGCCTTCCTTAGGATCTTGGGTCTTGTAGTAGGTACCAACGAAGCCGGCAATCATTGAATCACCTGCACCAACTGAGTTAACAGCAGTACCAACAGCACCCTTAGCATGGTAAACATGATCCTTGGTAAGAAGGAAACCACCTTCACCAGCCATAGAAACCATCACATTTTGAGCACCCTTATCTAAAAGCTTTTGTGCGTATTCAAGCATCACATCACTTGAATCAAAAGTTACGCCAAACAAGTCTGCTAATTCATGGTGGTTAGGCTTAATTACTAGTGGCTTATATGCCAAAGTATCAAGTAAAGCTTGTCCAGTAGTATCAACAACAAATTCTGCACCTGCTTCTTTAATAGTAGGAAGCAATGATTGATAGAAATCAGTTGGAAGGCTAGGAGTAAGAGAACCGCTCATTACTACAATGTCGCCCTTCTTTAAATCGTTTAAACGATCCTTAAAAGCAGTGATTTCTTGGTCGGTAATGTTAGGACCAGCCGCGTTAATTTCAGTTTCCTTTTCAGCGTGGATCTTAACATTCACACGAGTGTTATCTGAAATAGTAACGAAATCACTTTCAATTCTCTTTTGATTCAATTGACGAACCAATTCCTTACCAGTGAAGCCACCTACGAAGCCCCATGCCGTATTATCAACATTTAATTGGTTAAGGATTTGAGAAACGTTAATTCCCTTACCCCCTGCTAAAAATGAATCATTGTTAGTTCTGTTAACTTCTCCGCGGTTAACTTTTTCTAATTGAAGAACATAGTCAAGCGCTGGATTAACAGTTACTGTATAAATCATCCTATTTTGCCTCCTCTAATTCAATACCGACTGGTAATGACCGTTTTTGACCTGGTTTTAGTTGATCAGTTACCACAATCACGTCACTTGTATTGGCAAACACAGCAAAGTTACGCTCACCGATTTTACTATTATCAGTTAATACATAAGCGTGTCTTGCCTGTTTGATTTCGGCTGCCTTAACCGCAGCTTCCTCTGGATCAGGTGTAGTTAGATTGCCATTTTTTTCAATTCCATTAGCACCAACGAAGCTAGCTGAAAAATTCATTGCCTTAATCTGACTTAAGGCGGTCTGACCTATAACAGCATGCGTATCGTCCTTAACTTCACCGCCAATTAGAATTGTGTTAATTCCGTGATTTAAACTGCATAAAGCAGTCTCTACACCATTAGTAATAATCTTGACGTTAGCAACCTCTGCTAAAAATGGTACCATCTCATAAGTTGTTGTTCCTGCATCAATGAAGACATTGTCACCTGGACGAACAAAATTCTGCACGGCATATCTAGCAATAGTGATTTTTGCGTCATGATTCAAACTGAAGCGAACGTTTTGTGATACATCACGAGAAAAATGTTTAACTGATTGGGCACCGCCATGAACACGCTTAAGGATCCCATTTTTTTCCATCTGAATTAGATCTCGACGGATAGTTGATTCAGATGTTGCGGTTAAGTCACATAATTCACTTACGCGACATAACTCGTGTTGATTAACATAGTCTTCGATTAAGCTTTGGCGCTCCTGAGTCAGCATCATTTTTCACCTCGATAAATATTGTATTCGCTTTCTCCTCCAAAATCAATCATTTTTCTTCAAAAAGTGTCATTTTTATTTATTATTGTTCAATAAGATTCATTTATATGCAAAAAAGATGCCGTTTTTTGATTGAAACGACATCTTTTCTTCGTCATTTGGAATTATTCTTAGTCGTTTTACCCTATTTGACTAAGAATCCGTAAAGATGACTAAGAAAGAGAACCAAAGATCTATTAACCTTGCAAAAGCAAAACACGCTGAATCATTATTGATTCAGCGCGTTTTGCTATTAAATATATTTTGTCTAGCCTCTCAAGCTACGCTTAAAGTTTTGCCATGGGCCGACATCATCTGTTTGCAAAATCAAGTTTGGATAGATTTTTCTAATCCAGATAAATGACGCTACTGTAGCGGCTAAAGCAATTAAAGCAGAGATAGCTGCCTCTAAATTAGTTGCGTTACCCATAATTACTCTAGCTGGCATTACAAATGATGATAGAAACGGGATGTACGATAATACTTTAGCAAAAATCGTATCCCCACCTGATTGCATATTGACTGTGAACAAGAACCCGATCAACATCAATGTAGATAGTGGTCCCACCGCTTTGTTGGCATTCTCGCTTTTAGCAACCAAAGCGCCACAGAAAGCTGCAAAGATAATAAACAATACCAAGCCGATTATCGTAAACACCAATCCCCAAGAAGCCAGATTGCCAATTGCTTGATCAATCATCGGCTTATACTGTCCAAATAAATCGCTAAAGCCATCGATGTATGGGGCCGCGCAATAAACTGCCACAAAACCAACAACATAAATTAACACTTGGGTAATAATTTCACCAAAAATACCTAAAATTTTCCCAGTGAAATAATCGCCACCTGGCATACTCGAAAAGATTACTTCCATTATCTTGGTACCCTTCTCCGTAGCGATATCTTGTGCTGTTACTTGCGTATAAGTGATCACAAGCATGTACAAGATAATCAGCAAAACCCAGAAGGAAATTTGCTTAACAGGATCATTGTCAAAGCTCTTCTTCTCAACATGCTTAACTTGTTGCTTAAATTGCGCCCGCGTAGCTAAAGACTGAGTCTGTTTTGTCGTTAGCTTGGCCTTACTTAAATTCAATTGTTGCTGGGCGGTGTTTAGGCTCGTTAGCAGCTCTGATTTTAGATCACTGTCCATTTTTTCATCACTATAGTAAGTTGCAGCTAATTGATTATTCTTTTGTTCAATTAAAACATAGCCATCGATATCTTCATCTTTATACGCCTTTTTAGCCTTAGCTTCAGTGCTATAGTTGTCAAAGTCTTCTGACTTTTTAATTGCTTGCTTTAAGGCAGAATTAGAAGTAACTACCCCGACATAGTTGTCATCACTACCGCCAGCTGATACCATTCCGATAACAAATGAAAAGAAGACGAGCAGAAACGGTGCTAAAATCATCAACAAATATGACCAAGTTTTCACTTCTCTACGGTAGGTTTCTTTAGCGACAAGCCAGATCTTATTCATGACGAGCACCTGCTTTCATCTTGAAAATTTCGTCTAAAGTTGGAGGTTCCTGGTCAAAAGTCTGGATATATTGACCGGCCGAAAGTTGGTTAAAAATATCCTTACCATATTTTTCGTCTGCAAGAATAAGCAGCTTCATTCCATTGTTTTGCAAAATTACATCTTTTACACCTGGCAAGGCTGATAATTCAGCAGCACTTTTGTCTGTCCTGACAAAAATTCGAGTTAAACCAAAGCTGTTCTTAATTTCATTTACTGGGCCATTCAAGACGATATGCCCATCATTGATCATTACGACGTCATCGCACAATTCTTCCACGTTACGCATATCATGATCAGAAAAAATGATTGTAGCGCCTTTTCTTTTTTCTTCCAAAATCAGCTGCTTCATTAGATCGACATTAACAGGATCTAGTCCACTGAATGGTTCATCTAAAATAATCAATTTAGGTTGATGAATTAAAGTCGCAATCATCTGTACTTTTTGTTGGTTACCTTTAGACAAAGACTTAATCTTATCCATGGGGATCCCTTTAACAGCTAAGCGTGATAACCAATCAGGCAATTCTTCTTTTACCTTTTTAGCCGGCATCCCTTTAAGGCTAGCTAAAAACACTACCTGATCTTCAATAGTTAATTTAGGCATCAAACTTCGCTCTTCAGGCAGATAGCCAATATTGTCATAATCTTTAGCGTTGAAAGAATGTCCATCAATACTAATCTGACCGTCATAATCAACGAATTTCAAAATACTATGAAAGATCGTCGACTTACCCGACCCATTTTTACCAACCAGTCCGAGAATACGTCTATCTGACACATTGAAGCTAACATCAAACAAAACCTGTGTTGACCCGAAGCTTTTATTTAGGTGTTCTATTTTTAACATGAGCTTTTCCTCAACTTTTATATGTTATTGATTGAATATCTAAGAATAATTATCGCCAAAGAATGCAAGCACATCCAAAATATTCAGCAGTGCTTGCCGCCAATATGCTTGCCAAAAATGAGGATATACCTTAGTAGATTTCCTAATAAATCTTAGTTGATAACCATCTGATGTTTTGTTCCGCATTACCTGGGGAATAGTAACTAACCAACATAGTGTAATTACTATAACAATTATCATAATTATAGAAATAACTGTATTTTTCATGGCATTCATTCCTTTTTAACTTCTGCTATGGGAATTATGTGGTACATATACTAATAATTGTCGCTATCATTTTCTGCTTTAAGCTTAAAATATCCGATACTTGTATAGCCTAACCAGATCAACAAGATAACAATAACGGTACATAATTTTCAAGTTGTACCATTACCAGTAATACTAAAAATTGCGACAATTAGTGCAATAACAGAGAAAATCACAGCACCAGTGAATTGTTTTTTAGCTTTTTCCAACATTATCTATCCCCTCGGCTTTTTATCTAATGGTTATTAGACCTAGAAGTACACCGTCAAAGAACTGCCATAAAGTATCGGTTGAAAAAATTGTTTTTACAATATCAACTGACCCCCAATTGGTTACTAAAGTAATCACTACACTAGCTGCAGCAACCACTACTCCTGTACCAATAACTTGAGGAGCAAGTTTCAACACTTTCTTCTGCCATGGAATCTTTGAATCTACTGTCTTGCTAACGGCCAAGTTAGCAGAAATAATGCCGCCAATTATCAAGCCAAAAGCGAATCCAATTGCAATAGATGCAATAATCTGCCAAGCCTGAAGTGGACCATGATTTTTAACATACATTATCCCTAAGAAAACCAGCGGACCCGCAATTGCTCCAATTCCCATGCCCTTAATAATTCTCTTGTTTTCACGAGCAAATTTTTCGTTATTCATTCTTGTTACCTCAAGGAAATTTGTCTTTCATTTTTAATTAAACAAATCCGAAAACTTAGTCGGAATGTTGTTGTTCTTGGCGAAGTATTTCTTGAATGCATCCCCAAAACTTAATTGATCTTTTTCTCTATTTTTAAGCAAATCATGAACAGCTAAGAATGCTGTAACGGCATAATTAACGGCTAAAACAATCAGTAAGCCGAACACAATATAAATTAAGTACAGCATTTTTCTTTCCTCTAATTCAGCGATTATCTCCCAGGAAATAATCTTTTATCCTTTTAAATTAATCATATCCCTATCATTCATGTAAAAGGTAAAACCGTCCAATTCTGTCATTTTTCGGACTGATTTTGCATTTTATTCTTCATCTTTTTTATAAACTAATAAATCCCCTGGTTGACAATCCAAGACTTCACAGATCTTGCTCAACGTATCGAAGCGAACGCCATGCGCCTTTCCTGTCTTCAGAATCGACAAGTTAGCCGGCGTGATGCCAACCTTCTCTGCCAACTCCTTTGAAGACATCTTTCGCTTCAAAAGCATAAAATCTAGTGTCACTTCAATCACCTATATCACTTCCTATTAAATAATTGAATCTGCGTCTTCTTGAACCTTCATCCCATATTTGAAGACTAGGTAAACTACGTACAAAATTGCTAGGAAGAACAAGCTATTAGTAATACTGGTTGGATAAATCATGTCAACGGATGAAGTTTTAGCAATCTTAGTTAAAGTTGCGTAGTTACTGTAAATCCCAATATAGAAAATTATCGTTGCGACTGTGTAAACAGATACTGAAATCAATAGTTTTTTCAGCAGTTGTAAATTTTTTACTGCAAAATAAATCTCTTGTTTAATGTTCTTAATAATCAATCGTGCGTAACCACAAATGAGAAACTGAGCGACCATGGCAACAATGAAAAGGCAAAACATCCCTAGCATTAGCCATATCCATGTACTACTGAACTGGACACCGAGTTCATCACTCATGCCTTTACTTATTTCTGCACCAGCTCCGGGCTGTGATAATACAAAAATTGTGAAGCCACCTGCTAAAACAAACGTAACAATGCTAAATACACAAAGCACTTGATAAATCCACGTTATTACCGTAAGCAAATTTAAAACAAACTTTTTCATTTTTCTCCCTCTCTTTCGTTTAATACTCTTTTCATTAATTATTGTATTACGATAATTTGTAATTGCAATACAATAATTAAATATTTTTTTGCAATAAAAGCAGATATATAATTTCCACAATAAAAAAACTAGCATGGAATATTTTCCATACTAGCTCTCTTAGTTGATTGATAATGCGATGTGACTTCACTACTACATCGTAGTTAGAATTTTTCTTATTTTGACTTTTAGTTTTCTTTCCAACCTAAATCTTCAAGCATTGATGCCATTGCATTAGCTGAGATCTTGTTTTCTGCAAAATGCATTGATTCTTGCTTCCAGCCGTCTTCTTCAAGCATGTTGGTCATGTCTTCAACACTAACAGTCTTTACGTTAAATCTTAATTCAGTTTCAGTAGTTAATTCAGTCATCATCGTTATTACCTCTCAATCACTTATTTCTCTCTTCACGTAAGCCATCCTTCATAAAGCTTGATAAATCAACGTTTTATCCAACAAAAATATTTTTAGAATAATACAATAAAAAACAAAAATAACAGGAATAACCCTGTTATTTGGAGTTATTCCTGTCATTTAAATTATGCTTCTGTATATTCGCCTTCGCAGTAGTTAAATACTACTTTACGATCAGCTAATTCAACTATAATTCGCTGATATTCATGTGCATAGCCATGATGCGCTAATTTGACCGTCACTTGATCATGATCAACTTCAATATCGTACAAGTTATACTCGCCTTTTTGATACTCAAAGTCAACGCCGTTATCCTGATAGTGTCTATACTTGCCGCCATTACCAAATACTCTGAATGTCATATCTTTATCCGGTTCATCAGAAATATGGTCGACTTCCTTACCCCACGGTAGAATCGTATCTTTTTTAATAAATAGCGGTAATTTATCAATTGGAGCATCAACTAAAATTGTATTCCCACCTGAATACTCTACACCGTTCCAGAAGTCAATCCATTCACCTTTAGGTAAGTACACCGCACGCTTAGTTTGACCTTGCTGGACAACTGGAGCTGTCAAAATGTCCTCGCCTACCATATACTCATCGTTTAAGTTATACACATGTGGATCATTTTCATAATTTAAGACCAACGGCCGCATAACTGGTAGCCCAGTCTGAGTTTCACGGTAGAATTCATCATATAAATAAGGAATAAAGCGGTAGCGTAACTTCAAATACTTACGGTATATCGATAAAGTTGATTCACCAAAGACCCATGGTTCTTGTGAGCGCGTACCAAGTGCCGCATGGTTTCTATAAAGCGGACTAAACAATGCTCCCTCAATCCAACGTGTTAATAATTCTGGCGTTGTATCAGCTCCAAAGCCGCCAATGTCAGTACCAGCAAAGCTGAAGCCACTCAGACCCAAATTACATAATTGCGGAATCATCATTTGCACATGTGGCCACAAACTTTGGTTATCACCCGTCCAGACTGTGGAAAACTTTTGAGTTCCGGCATATGCTGCACGCGTGATTACAAATGGCCGCTTACCTGAATACTTTTTCAAACCCTCATAAGTTGCCTTAGCCATGTTGTGACCATAAACATTGTGCATCTTGTTATGCGTTGAAGCTTCTTCTTCATTATGGAAAACAACATCGCCTGGAATTTCACCTCTAAATGAAGCAGGTTCATTCATATCATCCCAAATACCAGCCACGCCTAGGTCAACCAAGTACTTGCAGTTCTTAGCCCACCATTGACGCACTTCTTCACGGCCAAAGTCTGGGAAGACGGCATCCCCTGGCCAAACTTCATTTACATAAACAGTACCATCTGTTGCCTTAACGAAGTAGCCCTTTTCAATACCTTCTTGATAAATTTTATAATCAGCATCATCTTTTTTTACGCCCGGATCAATAATAGTAATAATCCTGAAGCCCAATTTACGCATTTTTTTAATAAACTCTTCTGGAGCTTCATAAGTATCCTTGCGCCAAGTAAAGACACGATAGCCCTTCATGTAATCAATATCAAGATGCAAGACATCACAAGGCAAATCATATTTACGCAGATTTTCCGCAATTTTTTCTACCTGCTTTTGGCTAACACTATAGCCCCAGCGCGATTGCTGATAGCCCAGAGTCCACTTCTGTGGCATTGGTACACGGCCTGTTAAGTAGGTATAATTCGTGACAACCGCCTTGAGTGAGGCCCCACCAATAACATAATAATCTAAATTACCATTATCAGCTGAATAGTAATAATAATTGTTGCTTTCCTTACCTAAGTCAATATGATTACGGTAAGTATTGTCAAAAAAGATACCATAAGGATGACCATTTTTTAATCCTAATAAAATTGGAATCGACTTATACAAACGGGTAAAGCTCTCTACTTGCGGATCAGGATTGTCAGTATTCCAATTATCATAAGCATAGTGGCGTTTGTTCAAATAGCCGGTTTTATCACCCAAGCCATAAAATTCTTCGTCATCTGCTAGTGATTTGACCACTTCATAATAATCGCCGTCATGCTTCCCCAACAATTTATCCACATCATGGCCTTCAGATTCAGCCAACTTCAAATGTTCCTCATCCATCTGTCGGTCAATTGGGGTTCTTTTCCCCCGATAATCTACGACCAATGGATTGCCTTGTTCATCAAAGACGTCAATTTTTTCATCATCATAAGCTTTTACTATCAACTTAGCCGTGGCTATTTCAATATGACCGCCTTTATTTTTAACTGTAAAATCAGTTTTAATTTCTTTATCGCCTTCGATAGCATAAGAATTGCTAGCATTACCTCGATCTTGAAAGAATCGCATAATTTCCGGTGTTAACACGGTCAAAATCATTGGTCCATTCTCATAGTTTAAGGTAATTTTTTGTCCATCTTTAGTAAAATCAGTAAGTTGATTAATCATAATTTACCTCTAAAAAATCAAAAGTTATGTATTCGCTTTCAATTTTAGCACAATAAGCTAATCAATTGGGTCATACCAGAAAAAACACCTTCAAAAATTTTTGTATTTAAATACAAAAAAACTGCCTTACGGCAGTTTTATTTAATTTATTCCATTGGAAAAATCTTATCTGGATTCAAAACATAATTTGGATCAAAAACATGCTTGATCTTTCTCAAAAGTTCAGTGTAATCATGACCATAGAAATCCTCAAACCAATCTTTGCGGGCATAACCAATACCATGCTCGCCAGACATATTTCCATCCAAAGCTTTAGCTGTCTTATAAAGTTCGGTAATCACATAATGACTCTTTTGCTCAAACTCTTCGTCACTCATTGCATCTGAGCAAAGATAAATATGTAAATTACCATCGCCTGCATGGCCAAAGTTAGGAATTCGCATACCAACCTCTTGTTCCAATTCATCAACTCTATGCAAAACATCAGGAATATGATTAATTGGCACACAAATATCAACTTCATCCATCTTTGGCGTGGACTTTTGAATAGCCAAAAGTAATGCTTCCCGACAAGCCCAAATTTTCTTTGCTTCCTCTGAATTAGCATCTAAAATTACCGCATCAGCTGCTTTAAACTTCTTCGTTGCTGCAAGGGCAAGCTTTAATTCCGCATCCAATTCCTCTTTAGTTAAAGAATCAAGCCCTAGAATAATGAAGCCATCGCCATTTGCAATTGGGAATTTTTCATCGTAATACTTTTCCCAGAGACTAATGACTTTTCTACCCATAAATTCAACGGTTGTTGGCACTACACCAGAAGCCAAAATTGCTGGTACTGATTTAATTGCTTCATCCAAATTAGGAAACGGAATAATTGCATTGATCGATTGTTTAGGACGTGGATATAAACGCATGGTAACTTCAGTTACTACACCTAAAGTCCCTTCTGAGCCAATGATCAGGTCTTTTAACGAATAACCTGATGAGGACTTAACTGCCTTAGCGCCAAATTTGTAAAGTTTACCATCAGTTAAAACAACCTTCAATTCGCGGATATGTTCTCGAGTAACGCCATATTTAATTGCTTTCAACCCACCGGCGTTAGTATCCACATTACCACCAATTGTAGCCCAATGCATTGCTGGAGCTGGCATATAAGTAAATGGTTTATTGGCTAAATATTCTTCAATATCTTTCAACCGAATACCTGCTTGCACAGTCATCGTTAGACTTTCTGGCTCGTATTCCAAAACCTTATTCATTTTCACCATATCCAGTGAAATGCCACCTTCAACGGTTAAATTGCCACCCATTAGACCAGTCGAATTACCACGCGGAACGATAGGAATATGATGATCACTTGCATATTTAACAACGTTTTCGACTTCTTCATTAGTTTCAGGTTGAATTACCAAGTCAGGCATTGCTCTAACCGTCTTAAATTGGTCATGATCCCAATGAACAGTTGGCTTAGTAATGAATCGCTCTGGATCTGAGATAAATTTACTCAAATTATCTATATCTGTTGCAGTTAATTTTTTAAAGTCCATCTTTGACACTTCTTTCCAAATTGAAACATCCTATATTAACTAATGTATCCGCTTTTGTAAGCGGTGTCAAAAACAAGAACTGAAGATTTTTTTATCTAAAAAAGCAAATTTCCATACTACCTCACTTTAAAATGCGATAGTATCGACTTTCATTTAAATAACTATTACACAAAATATGAAAACAAAAAAACTGCCTTACGGCAGTTTCTAGTTAAATAAATCCGACATCTTAGTTGGAATATTATTGTTTTTCACAAAATACTTTTTAAAAGTAGGTAAATCTGCATTTTCTTTTTTCACATACATATCATGTAAAGCCCAAAATGCAGTGATTAACAAATTAACACCCAAGACAATTAACATACCGATTAAAATATATACTAAGTAAAGCATTGATCTATCCCCCGCTATATCGTCACTTGACCCAGAGTCGCATCTTCAATGAAGTATCTGACGAAAGCTTGATTGAAGCTCATGCCCTGGCCGTTGTAAACATGCCACTCTTCGCGTTTGGCACCTACAGTTCTAATGATTGAAATTACTGTGCAAATTACCAAATATGCGATTAGCACGTTAAAAATTATTTTCATTACCAGCATGTCTACGAGTCCTCTCTGTACTACTTAACTAATACACTAATATTTATTAGTCAATTTGTCAACATCTTTTAGTATTTACTTTTTTCTCCCCAGGTATAAAAAGCCATAGATAGCTGGTCCGATCACTACCGCCCCAGCTATAGAAACTATAATCACTGCAATAAAGCGAGGCATAGCAAAAAATTCCGAGCTAAATTTCATACAGGCCCAGGCCCCAAAGAAAAAAATCGCCCAGCCAATTAAAATTGAAATTAGCATATTTAAACCTGAAAATTTAGGTTTAGAGTTTTTATTGTTCATCAAGTTTTCTCTTTCATAAAAATATTGTGCCACAAATTGAAGGTCAATAAACAAAAGTGACAGATTCGGTCGTTTTTTAGACTTATTTGGTAAAAAATAAGGGAGATTAAGCAAAATATGGCGCTTAATCTCCCTTTTGAATCAATAATTATTTGCCCATAAGACCTGAAAAAGCCATTCCTAAGGCAGCACCACCACATGCACCTGCTTTAGCTGATACGGGACGAGCATCACTAGTAATTGCATAATGAAACTTCATCACATCATGTGACAATTTACTCTGCCAGCTTAATGGATCAAGACCAACTCGAATTAAGTTGCAGACATAATTAGCTGATTCACCATTTTCTAACTCATGCTTTGCATCAAGTAGGATTTTTCTTTCTTCTGGCTTAGTATCTTCATTTACTAGTAGGTCAGTAATATTACTTAATAGCCATTGTTTTAAACCATCTTTATTTTCTTGATACATTTTTATCCCTCTTTTTCGACTTTTTCATTAATATCAGGATGCATCCCTACAACCATTTTAGAATCTTTCATGTTCTTCATCGATTCATTTATTTTAATAAAAAACTCTGCAAGTAGCAGAGCTTTTTACCTCATTGCAGAGTTACTTATACATATACTTAGCACATGCTTTTTTAGAATCCATACCATTACGAATCTTCAAAGCTAATTCAATCGATACATCCGCAATAATTGATTGTGGGTCAATCACATTGTAAGGATGATCTGGTGCCTTTTCCTGAGCTAACGACAATTCTGTACATCCCAGCAAGATTACGTTGCAGCCATAATCATCATGCATTTTTTGCAAGATCTGGTGGTACAATTTACCATCAACCATTCCCTTTTCTTTAATATCGGAATAAATGAGCTTATTAACCATCGGTTGAATTTCCGGACCACCTAATTCTGCCTCACGGTGAACCGCATGAATTTCATCCACATACAAATGATCATAGATTGACCCTTCAGTCGCAATCAAGCCAATTTTCTTTTCTTGTGGGTATTTTTCAATAAATTGATGCACTGCTATTCTCATCATATGTAAAAATGGAATATCAGTCAATGCAGCCAAATCATCATAAAAATAGTGAGCGGTATTGCATGGCATCACATAGAAGTCTGGTCCCAATTTGGCTTGGCCCAGCACATCGTCACGTAAATCATAGAAAAAGTTTGGTTTAGTATGATCTTTAATATAAGCCGTTCTATCAGGAATTTGTGCATCATTAACCAAAATATAATTTAAATAATCTTGGTCCTTAGCTATTTTTACACGGTGATTAATTAAACGAACGTAGCTTTCTGTGGCAATAGTTCCCATGCCGCCAATAATACTAAAGAAGTGTTTCACTATTTTCACTTACTTTCTAAAGTGTTCTTCTTGACCTTCCAACTCATTAATTACCTGCTGTGCAACCACAATATCAGATGGATATGGGGTATTTACTCCGCGAATCTTTTGGAAAGCGTCAGCCCCCTTACCACAGATTAGCACAACATCATCTGGCGTAGCCATGGCAATCGCATCATGAATGGCCTTCTTACGATCTAACTCAATAGTAACGTCGCACTTAGAGTGATCTATTCCTGAATCAATTTCTTCGGCAATACTCTTTGGATCTTCAAAGCCCGGATCGTCTGTAGTTAAAAATGCTTTATCTGCGTATGCAGTCAAACTTTCACTAAAACCGGGACGACGTGACACGCCTTTATCACCAGGAGCTCCAACAACAACCATAATCTTAGGATCGTTGAATTCGTTACGCATAAATCTCATTAAAGCCATCATTGAGGCCTTATTATGAGCGTAGTCAACTACAACCATGCCGTGCTTCTTTGTTCTCTCGGTTTGCATCCGGCCTGGAATAGTAACATCGCGAATACCCTTCGCACATTGATCATGGTTAAGTCCAGCCAAGCCTGCTCCAATAATTGCGGCAGTACCATTTGACTCGTTGAAATCACCCAGCATCTTTAAAGTATAATCACCATTAATTGGCAATTTACGTGCCTTATCACTAGCACAAACTAAATTGAACCGAGTTTCTTTCATATCTAATTGTTCAGAAGAGAATCTGAAATCAATTGGCTGCTTCAAGTCTGGATTTTCAAAATTATCGCGGGCAAACAAATAAATACTATCGGGGTTGGTAGTAGTTGTTGCGGCAGCGTAGACTTCATCAAAGTGTGCAGTTTCAGCGTTGATAATACATTTACGTGAGTTAACAAGCAATTGTAACTTGCAGTGCAAATAATCTGCAAAATTAGGGTGTTCGTTAGGACCAATATGGTCTGGACTAATATTCAGGAAAAAGCCTAAATCATAAGTTAAACCGAAGACACGATTTTTCTTATATGCTTGACTAGAAACTTCCATTACCAAGTGAGTCATGCCATTATCAACAGCCGTTCTCATGTCTCGGAATAAGTCCAAACTCTCTGGTGTGGTCAAGCTTGACTTAAAGCTATCTTCAGGCTTAGGACCGACCACATCATTAACTGAAGAAATCAGAGCTGTCTTACCACCATTTGCTTGATCAAGCATCCCTTTCAAAAAGTATGCTGATGTAGTCTTTCCCTTTGTACCAGTGAAAGCTACAACAAACAAGTCATCTTGTGGAAAACGGAAGAAAGCAGCTGACAAAAGAGCCATTGCCTTAGAAACATCGCGCACAATTAAAGCGTGCATTCCTTTTCCTTCTGGATATGGTTGTTCAGCTACATAACAAATGGCCCCATTGTCTTTAGCCATTGACAAATAAGTTGGTCTAAAGCCTGCTCCCTTGCAGAAGAACAATGTATTAGTTTGAATATCGCGTGAGTCATAAGACACATAGTCCATTTTAGTAGCTACTGTATCTTGCACTGCGCTTGACTTGAGCAAGTGATGCTCTTTTAAGATTAATATACAGGTATTTAAGGAAATACTCATTAGCTTTTCTCCTCGTTGTATTTAAAACATTTCAGTCAAAATTATAACACAGCTAGTGTGTTGGTGACGCTTTCTTCGGATCAAGTGGCAAACGAATAATAAAACTAGTCCACTTTTCGTTTGATTCACAGCGAATTGTACCATGGTGTAAATCAACCACACCTTTGGTGATAGATAATCCCAAACCAGTTCCGCCTGTCTTAGTATTTCGCGAAGTTTCTACCCGGTAAAAACGCTCAAAGATTTTATTTAATGATTTCTTCGGAATTGGTGCCCCATTATTTTCAACGCGCAACTCTACTTCACGTTTGTTGACTAAATTGGCTACCAATTTAATTTTAGTTGCCCCTGTACCATACTTGAAAGCATTAGAAATCAAATTATTGTAAACGCGGACCAGCTTTTCCGCATCAGCCTTAATCGTTAGATTCTTTGGCCGCGCTTCAATCTCTATTTCAATGCCATTTTTTTCTGCTTCTAATTCAAAACCGGCCGCTACCTGCTCCAACATTGAATAAATATGCAAGTCAGTCAAATTTAACTTAGTATTGGTCGACTTCAAAGTAGTATATTCAAACAAATCGTTAGCCAGTGCTTTCATTTGTTCTGCCTTAGTATAGGCAATATTGACATACTTTTTCTGATCTTCTGGCGAAGTCACTCCTGCTTTTAACAAACCAAGATAACCAATAATTGATGTTAGCGGCGTTCTGATATCGTGCGAAACATTAGTGATCAATTCATCCTTAGATTGCTCAATTGCCCGTTCTTCATTAATCGAATTTACAGTACTATCAACCAACGAATTAATCGAATCCACTACTCGTTGCAATTCTGGTCGTACCCGAAAATTAATCCGATGATCAAAATGACCATTAGCAATATAGTGAAGTTCCAAAATAATGTGACGTAGCTGCATTTGGTGATAGCGTCGAATCAAGCGCCAGTACAAAACAACCAAGTCGCCCACTCCCATTAAGACGATGAATACGTTTTGCCAGGACCAGAGATGATAGCCACCTGCAAAAGTGATCGTCTTTTTTAGAAAGTAGATTCCGTTGACCAGGCTTTCATCCTGCAAAATAGCTAAGTGAATCAGAATGATAATTGATAAATTTAATAAAAGCAGAAGGACGACCGTTACGACCCCTTCTGCAAACAATTCGCTCTTTTCGGCGCCAGTTAGCTTGACGCGTTCTTTTTTCATCTTATGCCTCGACCTTGTAACCTACGCCCCAAACAGTTTGGATGACATCCTCACCATCAGTGGCTTTTTGAATTTTATCACGAAGGTGTGACACGTGTACCATGACAGTTTTAGCTGAAACAATTGATTCTTGTTGCCAAACACGTTCAAAGATTTCATCAGCTGAAAAAACACGGTTAGGGTGACTAGCAAGTAAGTATAAGATACCGAATTCTAAGGCAGTTAATTGGATAGTCTTACCATCAATAGTCTTAACTTCATGTGAATCACGGTTAATTACCAATGGTCCTACTTCCAAAATATCTGGTTTTTCATTCTTAACTTGCTTTTGACTTCTTCTCAAAAGTGAACGTACACGAGCCATTACTTCAAGTGGATTGAATGGCTTAGAAACATAGTCATCGGCACCAGTGATTAATCCTTGAATCTTGTCCATATCACCGGTTTTAGCAGAAACAATAATAATTGGAATATCGGAGTCTTTTCTAACTTCCTTAATTACATCGATTCCTGACATATTTGGCATCATCACATCCAAAATCATCAAAACGATATCTGGCGTAGTGGTCAATTTAGTAATTGCTTCCTTACCGCTGTAAGCTGCGACAGGTTCATAGCCTTCATTTTTAAGATAGATGCTTAATAGTTCTACGATTTCTTTGTCATCATCAACAACTAAAATTTTCACGAGGAATGTTCCTCCTTCTTGTTTATTATTCTTCGAATTAACTATTTATAGTTTAGCAAATCTTATCCCTATTTTACCCATTTTTCATAAAAAGGCCTAAGATCATCCCCTATCTTTATTTTTTCTAAAAAATTAGAAGAAAAGTTTCGGCAAAAGCCAGTAAGAAAAGACTGAATTTCAAAAAATTATGGAAGATGATGGTGAAACTTACTACAGAGTAACAGTACCAAGACTTCCTGGCCTAATTGCCTATGGTGATGATCTAGAAGAAGGAATGGCTGAACTAGAAGAAGCAAAAAAAGCATGGTTTTCATCTTGTCTTCGACGCAATGTAAAAATTCCTGAACCATTAACCAAAAAATATTCAGGAAAATTATTATTAAGAATGCCTAAATCATTACACGCTCACCTAGCTGAAGAAGCCGAAGACGAAAATGTTTCTTTAAACGCATTCATTGTAAGTAAATTAGCACAAGAATAAATCAAAAAAAGCCTTCGAAATATAACCACAAATTTCGAAGATTTTTCTATGGGAAATTCTAGTACTAAAAAATACACGTTTCTCCATCATCAACTACCCCTGAATAAATTCAGGGGTTTGTAGTTCTCATCTGCTTACAGATAGTGGTATTAGCGTCTTGTGACTCCCACCTAAAGAGACTACATCATCGGGCAGTTGACTATGCCCGTTTATCTGCCAAGATTTACTCGGCAGATGCTTGTTTATTAAACTGCGGTGCCTCTTCACCACTGCGGTATAGCGTGCCTAAAAATTGGATATTCATTGAGGCAAGACGATCATCATTTGACTTATAGCCGCATTTGTCACAAACGTACAAATGCAAATCATGATTTCGATTTTCCTTGCGAATCCGTCCACACTTAGGGCAGCGCTGACTGGTATATTTAGCTGGGACTTTAACTACAGCAGAAGAGTTTAAGTTGGCTTTGTAAGTCAAAAACTGCTCAAATTGGTAAAAAGCCCACGATACCATTTCATAGCGCCGATCTTTTGAGGACTTCTCAGTCGCAAAGCGCACATCGGTTAAATCTTCTAATGCAAAGATTGTGTTAGATCCATAATGGTCAATGAGTGTCTTAGTTAAGCAATGGTTGACATCGCTCATCCAGCGGTTCTCTCGTTGACCAATCTTCTTCAATCTTCTTTTGGCAGATTTAGTACCCTTGGCTTGAAGCTGAGCACGCAGTTTCTTATATTTCCGTCTTTTACGCAATACTTTCTGCCCATTATAAAACAGGGTTTTGCCTTGTTCATCATAACAAGAAGCTAAAAAGCGCAATCCACGATCAATTCCAACAACATGCTCAGCTTGTGAGGCTTGAAAGTCAGGTAATGAGATTGTGGCACTTAAATGTACATACCATTTGTTTCTAAATTGCAGTAGTTTAAGCGAGCCAAATTTCCACTTGCTTTCATCAAGGTATTGGTCAAAGCCCTTGCAAGCAAAATCAACTGCCTTTCTGCCTTGCAGGGTATTTAAGGATAGCTGATTAGTAGTAGCTTTGTAAGACCAATCCCGACCACGCTGTAAATCAAGTTGTGGACGTTTAAAGAAAATAGGCTGCCAAAGCCAAGAAAGACCACGTGAAAACTGTGACCAGATAGCATGTCCTTTGGAATCTGTTTTGCCAGTATCATAGCGATAAGGCTTTTGACTTAATTGCGTCTTAACCGTCTTATATCTTGCAATTACAGTTTTGATTGCGGATTGAGCCATTTGACTTTTAAGGGCAAACTTATCACGCAAATCATGATATAAAGCTTTGTTCAATTTAGCTTGATGCAATTCAAAATCATGGTCAAAAACATATTGAGAAATAAAGTTGCAAGCATCACGATACATAAGCACAGTATCTCTAAACGCACTTGCAGTTTCACCATCAATATTAAGCAGTTGTGCTTTAATAGTTATAGACTGATCCAAAATAATCACCCCCTTTATGATATTCACTATGTATTATATCGTATTTAAGTAGTGAAATATATAAATTATAGAAAGGAAAAAAGGGACTGATTAATCAGTCCCAAGTTTATCAATGAAAAACGTGTATTCATTCTATTTACTTTACCTTATCATCATGCAATTTAGTTTCGACATAAACGCAGACGATAAATAGCAAAGCAAAACAGCAGATCTTAGGTGCTGCTGCATAATCAAGCATGCTAGCAAAACCGAATAAGATACCATCTGGAACAACCCACCAGGAGCCGATCCAAGAATTAAAGGTATCACTAACTGTCGCAAAGAATGCAATTAAAATCGTTAAAACAAGTAAAACTGAAGTTAAGATCATTCCCGA
Organism: Lactobacillus sp. UMNPBX12; assembly: GCF_002553955.1. NCBI lineage: Bacteria > Bacillati > Bacillota > Bacilli > Lactobacillales > Lactobacillaceae > Lactobacillus > Lactobacillus sp. UMNPBX12. The sequence continues at coordinate 65,396 of NZ_PCYY01000003.1, read as the reverse complement.
CCGACCAAAATCTTTAAAACCATGATCCCAGTAGACCATCACTCCAAGCAGTACCAATAAGATTGATACCAGCCATAGACTACCCTTTTTCATAATAAAGGCCTTCTTTCTGCCCTTATCCCAACACGATTAAGTAGCAGCTGCCTTGTTTAACGCTTATTGAATTTCCTTCTTGCCAGTGTAGAGTTCATAGTAGTAACCCTTTTGCTTGATTAATTCATCGTGGTTACCATGTTCAATAATATGACCATGATCAAGTACCAAGATTAAATCTGAGTTAACAATCGTTGACAGACGGTGAGCAATAACAAAACTAGTTCTACCAGTAAGCAAGTTGTCCATCCCGGCTTGAACCATTTTTTCAGTTCGAGTATCAATACTTGAGGTAGCTTCATCAAGAATCATTACTGGCTCATCAGCAATCATTGCCCGCGCAATTGACAACAGCTGTATTTGCCCTTGTGAAAGGTCGCCGCCATCACCATCAATCACAGTTTCATAACCGTGATCAAGGTCATGGATAAATTCATCTGCGTGTGATAACTTGGCTGCTTGATAAACATCGTCATCACTGGCATCTGGATTACCAAAGCGGATATTGTCCATAATTGTGCCAGTAAAGAGGTGGGTTTCCTGTAAAACAATTGAAAGTGATTTTCTCAAATCATCTTTTTTAATGTTTTTAATTGGAATACCGTCATAAGTAATCGTTCCTGAATCAATATCGTAGAAACGGTTAAGCATGTTAGAGATGGTTGTCTTACCTGCACCGGTTTCACCAACTAAAGCTACCTTCATTCCCGGTTTGGCATTAATGGAAATGTCATGCAAGATTTGATGATCTGGTACGTAGCTAAAGTTAACATGATCAAAAATAATATGACCACGAACTTGAACCTTCTTGGTTGAGCCATCTTTTTGTGGTACATTCCAGTACCACTTACTGCCGACTTCATCGTTTTTCTTAGAAAGAGTAACTGTACCTTGGTCAGCTTCTGACTTTTGATCTTCCAAGTTGAAAATTCTTTCTGCACCAGCTAAAGCCATTACAATAGAGTTTAATTGTTGCGAAATTTGGGCAATTGGCATACTGAATTGCTTAGATAACTGTAAGAATGAACCAATGGCACCAAGTGAAAGCGGAGCCCAACTATTAATTGCAGCAGCACCACCAACAAAGGCGATCAAAACGTAAAGCAAGTTACCCATGTTACCCATAATTGGGAATAAAATTGTAGCGTAAGTGTTAGCCTTACCTGAGGCTTGACGCAACTCATCATTATATTTATCAAAGCCTTCCTTAGATTGTGGCTCATGGCTGAAGACCTTGATGACCTTCAAACCATTAAGCATTTCTTCATTATAACCATTGATTTGGCCCAGCTTCTTTTGTTGGACTTGGAAGAAGTGACTTGATCTAACCGTTAAGTAGCGCACAATTCCAAATGATAAAGCAAAAATAATGAAGGAGAACACCGTCAATTGCCAACTAAGTGAAAACATAGCAACTACTACAAACAATAAACTCAAAGCTGAGTTAGTAAATTGTGGAATTGACTGTGAAATCATCTGCATCAAGGTATCAATATCGTTAGTATAACGCGACATGATATCACCAAATTCATTTTGGTCAAAGTATGAAATTGGCAAGCTTTCCATGTGGGTAAACATTTCGTTACGAACACGGTATTGGACCTTTTGTGCCAAAACACCCATTAACATGTTAAAGAGGTAGTTGGATAAAAAGCCAATAGCATAGATCCCAAACATTACCGCAATTGCAGTAGCTAGAGGGCCATAGTTAGGAACTTTTTCTTTAGTTAAAGGCACAATATAATTATTGATCAAACGTTCAATGAATAACGAGCCAATAACGTTGCTGGCAGCTGCTAGTACAATAGTGATCATGGAAACGATGAGCATCCATGGACTCGTACTATTAACCAGTTTCAATAGGCGCAATAATATTTTGGTTCTGCTACCCTTTGTTTGATTTTTACTTTTTTCCATTGCTTGATCCAAATTGCTCACCTACTTTCCTTGTTCTTCCTGGAATTTAGCGATTGAACTATAAAGTTCGTTAGTCTTCATCAATTCATCGTGGGTTCCAATAGCTTGAATTTGACCATGATCCATGACGATAATCCGATCAGCATCCTTAATTGAAACAATTCTTTGTGAAATAATGATTTTAGTAGTTTCTGGCATATCTTTAGCCAAAGACGTTCTAATTTGTCGTTCAGTACTGGTATCAACAGCTGAGGTGGAGTCATCTAAGATCAAGATCTTCGGATTCTTAAGCAAGGCTCTGGCAATAGTAATTCTTTGCTTTTGCCCACCAGAAACGTTGTTACCGCCTTGTTCCACCATTGTGTCATAACCATCTGGCATTTCACGAATAAAACCATCAGCATGGGCGATTTTAGCAGCGGCAACAACTTGTTCATCGGTTGCATTTTCGTTACCCCACTTGAGGTTATCCTTAATCGTTCCTGTGAACAGCACATTCTTTTGTAAAACCATCGCAACGTTATCACGCAAGGTCTTCAAGTCATATGACTTAACGTTGTGTCCTGCAACCCGAACGGCACCAGAAGTAACATCATAAAGACGCGGAATCATTGAAACCAAGGTTGACTTCGATGAACCTGTTTCACCAATAATCCCGATTGTTTCACCTGGCCTAATGTGCAAATTGATATCTTTTAAAGCATCAGCCTTGTCCGCAGGTTCGTACTTAAAGCTAACGTGATCAAAGATAATTTCACCATTGGTCAAACGTTTCAATGGCTTCTTAGGATCTTCAATTGTTGGTTCTTCCGTAATCACTGAAGCAATACGACGACCACTGGCACCTGAGATAACCAATTGCGTAGTAATCATAGCTAAAATGTTTAAACTAAACAAAACTGAGTTTGAATAAGTAAACATTGAAATTAATTGACCAGTTTGTAAACTACCGCCAACCACTTCTTTTGTACCGAACCAGCAGATTGACAGCGTTGAAATATTCAAAACAGCTGCAACTACTAATGCGTTCAAAGACATAATCTTTTGTGCAGTCGCAAATAACTTGTAAATAAAACCTGATGACTTCTTGAATTCTTTAATCTGCGATTGTTCTTGGACGTAAGTCTTAACTTCACGAATACCACGTACATTTTCACGCACAACTTGGTTCATTCGGTCATACCCTCTAAAAATCTTAGGAAAGTATGGATAAGCGGTTTTAATAATCAAACCCAAAGCAATTGCAAAAACCGGTCCTAAAACTGCAAAGATTAATGATAAACGCGGACTAATAATAATTGACATAATAATTGAAACGATGAACATCATTGGTGCTCTAACAGCAATTCTGATGATCATTTGATATGCCATTTGCACGTTGTTAACGTCAGTAGTCAAACGTGTAACTAAACTGGCACTTGAAAAGTGATCAATATTTTCAAAAGAATAGTCCTGCATATGGTAGAACATGTCTTGGCGCAAGTTTGCGGCAAAACCAGCAGCTGCATGAGCTGAGACATAACTCGCACTAGCGCCTAAAATTAGCGAAATAATGGTTAACACTAATAGCAATAGCCCCATTTTACTAATATAGGACATATCCCCCTTCATAATTCCGTTATCAATCAAAATTCCGACCAAATATGGTATCAGCATTTCAATGATAACTTCACCAATAACAAACATTGGTGAGAGCAAAGACAATTTTTTATATTGCCTAATTGATTTGCTCAATGTTTTGATCATAGAGACCCACCCTTCTATTCTTTTATTCAATCTCGCAAATAAAAAGATAAATGGATCATCTCCATTTATCTTTTTTATCTATATTAAGTTTAAGTATGTGCTTATTTTTACGGAAATTCAATTAACATGCTTGCAAAACAGGTAAATTATTTATGTTGTTGTGGCCTTGGTGCAAATGCGGAACCAATAATATTGTAGTGCTTTCTGAATAAATAACGTACACCATAAGCAACTACCGCAATAGCCACATCAATTGGTCCTGGCAAAACAGGGTTAATAGGACGTAATAATGGAGTTGCCAAAACGGTCAATACAACAAGCATAATTACCACAACAACTACTCCACCTAGAATCAGTTTAACCCATGAAGGTCGTTTTCCTGCCTGTGGTACCAGTAAGTCATTGTACTTGACCATTACTATACCCATTAAAATACCAATACTTGCTAAAGTTAACACGCCCCACTGTGCGTTGTAAGCTTGTTTGCCACTTTCAAATGAAACCATTACCCCAAAGATGGCAAAAAACAGTGCTGAATAAAGCAAACTACCATCAACCATCAATTGCCAAGTTGGTGTAGCCACTGGCTTTTTCTTAGGATGAAGCATTTGTTCAGCTTTAATTGCTGGTGAAGCCAGGTAAAGCCCATTGGCTGGTTGTCCATGACGTTGGGCAATAATGATTTCACTGAGCAAGCCATTAGTCATTGCAACCGCATCAGCGCGTGACATTGAGCCTTGTTTTTGTAATTCTTTTTCCAAGCGGAAAACATAATCCCTATTCTTATTACTCAATTTTTCACGCAAAGTTTTTGGATCTTCCTGCTTAATTTTTTCATCTTGAGTGTCAAGCTCGGTTTGCTTCTTTAATTTAGCTTGTTTTTCAGTGTTAATTTTGGTTTGATCTTGTTCTTTCTTTGTCTCTTCAGCCATTCTTACTCCTAGACATTAAATCTAAATTCAATAATATCGCCGTCTTGAACCTCGTAGTCCTTGCCTTCAAGACGCAACTTACCAGCTTCCTTAACCTTTTGCATAGTTTCTAACTTATCTAAATCATCAAATGAAACTACTTCGGCCCGAATGAAGCCACGTTCAAAGTCTGAGTGAATAACACCAGCAACTTGTGGAGCTTTCATCCCTTTGTGGAAAGTCCAGGCACGAGTTTCGGGACCACCAGCAGTAAAGAAAGTTCTAAGGCCTAAGATATGATATGCAGCACGAATCAAACGATCCAAGCCTGATTCTTCTACGCCTTCCATCTCAAGGAATTCTTTCTTTTCATCATCAGCCATACCAGCGATTTCTTCTTCAGTTGCAGCAGAAATACCTAAGCATTCTGCACCTTCGCTTTCGGCATGCTTCTTAACAATTTGGTAATACTTGTCGCTTTCTGGATCAGCCATTGAGTCTTCAGCAATGTTAGCAACGTAGATAACTGGCTTGGAAGTTAACAAGAACAAGCCCTTAACAATCTTTTGTTCATCTTCATTAAAGTCGATTGAACGAGCAGCATTACCTTCTTCAAGTACTGGTTGCAACTTGCTCAAAACAGCCATTTCAGCCTTGGCTTCCTTGTCACCTTGTTGAGCAACCTTCTTTACCTTGTTGATTCGGCGGTTAACTGCATCAAGGTCAGCGATGGCAAGTTCCAAGTTAATCGTATTAATATCTTCTTCTGGATCAACCTTACCAGTAACTGAGGTAATGTTGTCATCATCAAAGGCACGAACAACGTGAACGATGGCATCAGTTTGACGAATATTTTCCAAGAACTTGTTACCAAGACCTTCACCTTTTGAAGCACCCTTAACCAATCCAGCAATATCGGTAAATTCAAAAGTTGTGTGCACAATCTTCTTAGCAGGAATCAATTCTTGAATTCTTGCCAAACGCTTGTCAGGAACTTCAACCATTCCGACATTTGGTTCAATGGTGGCAAATGGATAGTTAGCCATTTCGGCACCAGCCTTAGTAATCGCATTAAACAAAGTTGACTTACCAACGTTTGGTAAACCAACAATACCAGCAGTTAATGACATTTGTTGTCCTCTTTTTCTAAAATCAATTTTTTATTTTTACTTACTTGTCTATTTTATCCAAAATTTGGCCGAGCGATACGATCTTTTGGCACATATTGCTCTTTTTTTGCATTAACCGGATCATTCGCCTTAGTTAATAGCTTTTTTAGCTTCCGGTTAAACTCGCTGCGCGGCATCATGACTATGTGCCCACAACCCATACATTTTAATTTGATATCAGCACCCATGCGCAGGATTTCCCAATCATTAGTCTGACAAGCATGAGGCTTTTTCATTTGAACTGTATCAGCCAAATTATAAACAATTTCTTTAGCCATCTAAATCAACACCTAACAAATCAAGAATGCGGTTCAATTCATCAGTTGAAGCAAAATCAATTGACAAATGTCCTTTTCCTTTTTGTGTTTCTGAAATATTGACGCTAGAGCCAAACTTATTAGCCAATTGGCTTTCGCTAGCCCGGATAAAGGCCGATTTCTTGACGGTCTTTTTGCTGCGAGGTTTTTTAGCGTTCAATTCACTGACTACCGCTTCAACCTTACGCACCGGCATCCCTTCCTTGACTACTCGCTTAGCCAGCGCATCAATCTTTTCCTTATCTTTCAAACTTAAAAGCGTTCTAGCTTGTCCCATCGACAGTTCACCATGTTGGAGTAAACGCTTAGTCTTGCTAGGTAAAGTGAGCAAACGCAAATAATTAGCAATATATGGTCGCGACTTGCCCATCCGCTTCGAAACTTCTTCTTGCGTTAAGCCAAGATTCTTCTGCAGCATTTCATAAGCTTGCGCCTCTTCAAGTGGAGTTAAATCTTCACGCTGCAAGTTTTCTAGAACTGCCACTTCCATCATTTGGCTTTCGCTAAACTTGCGAATAATTGCTGGAATAGTCTTCTTCTTAGCCAATTTAGAAGCACGGAAACGACGCTCACCAGCAATGATCTCATATCCATTAACTGATTCGCGCACGATAATTGGCTGGAAAACACCATTTTCCTTAATAGAATCCGACAGTTCTTTTAAGCTCTTATCATCAAATCTTTTTCTAGGCTGATAAGGATTCGGCCGAATATCGCCCAAATCGAGTTCTTGGACTTCTTCTGCCTCTTGAACTTGAGGCTCATCCTCAAATAAGGCTTCAAGACCACGACCTAGGCCGCCCTTTTTTCTTGGCTCTTTACTTCTTGAGTCTCTTGTCATGAGCTTTTAACACCTCTTTTGCTAAATCATCATATACCTTGGCACCACGAGATTTTGGTGCATATTCTGTAATTGGCTGACCATAACTTGGGGCCTCAGCTAATTTAGTAATTCGAGGAATGATGGTCTTATAAACTTTCTTGCTAAAGTAGGACTGCACTTCTTTAACCACTTCAGCACCCAAGTTAGTTCTGGCATCAAGCATTGTTAACAAAACGCCTTCTACGCCAAGATCTTTATTAAAATGCTTTTGGACTAAACGAATTGTGTTCAAAAGTTGGCTAAGTCCTTCCATAGCATAATATTCACTCTGAACTGGAATCAAAATTGAATCAGATGCAGTAAAAGCATTAATTGAAAGTTGCCCTAATGATGGCGGACAGTCAATAAAGACAAAATCATATTGATCGCTAATTGCATCTAAAGCTGACTTTAAGCGTGTCTCCCGAGCCATCATTGAAATTAGTTCCGTTTCAGCACCAGACAAGTTGATTGTGGCTGGAACCATATCTAGCTTTGGCGTTGAAGTATGGTGAATAGTATCTTGAATAGGAATTTCGTCAATCAAAACATTGTAAATGTCCTGGTCAATCTCTGATTTTTCAATTCCTAAACCAGAGGTAGCGTTACCTTGTGGATCAATATCCACAATTAAAACGCGATAACCACGGTCGGCAATTGAGGCTGCTAAATTGATGGTCGTAGTGGTTTTACCTACGCCACCTTTTTGGTTTGCAACCGAAATTACATTTACCATATTGTTCATCCTTCCCTATTACTTCCTTTTCAATTCAATTGTGATCTTATAATCATCCGGATCTTTATTTTCTGTTACTTTGACTTTAATTCCTGAGTCTTCGGCTAACTTAACCGCCTTCTTAATGGTGTTAATTTGTACCTTTAAGTCTTTAGGAACTCGGCTAACGACCCGCTTAGCTTCTTTTTTAGCCTTAGGCTTAGGGTTAAAGTAAGCATCCACATCTTGCACAATCTCTTCAGTTTGTTTAACGTTTAAGCCTTTTGCTTCAATTTCTGTCAAAACGCGATCTTGATCTGCATTACTTAAGCCGATCATTGCACGACCATGACGAGCGGTAATTTTGCCAGCAATCAAAGCTTGCTGCACATTATCATCCAGCTTCAATAAGCGCAATTTGTTAGCCACATAAGATTGAGACTTACCCATATTTTTAGCCAAAGCAGTTTGAGTCAAATCATTCAATTCCATTAAATTAGTATAAGCTTTTGCCTCATCAATTGGATTTAAGTCTTCACGCTGTAAGTTCTCAATCAAAGCTAATGAAGCAGCTTGATCATCACTCATATTCTTGACGATCGCAGGAATAGTCTGCCAGCCCAAGCTTTTAGCTGCACGATAACGTCTTTCACCTGCAATAATCTCATATTGCTCGTCATCGCCATCTTCACGAACTACGATAGGTTGGAGCAAGCCATCCTTATCAAGTGTTTCAGCTAATTCTTTAATTGAATCATCAGAAAATTCACGCCGTGGTTGATAGCGGTTAGGAACAATCTTGCTCAATTCAAGATCTTGAACCTGTTTATTCTTAGGAATTTCATCATCATGATGCATAAAAGAAAATAATGACATAATATACCCCTTTCTGTTTAATGAATCGGTTTGCGCCGCGGGGTGCCTGCTTGACGTGGATACTTTTTAGGTGTTGCTTTGACTTTTTGAACTAAGATTAGAGTTCGTTCTTCTTCGCTCTCAGGTAGAGTCAATTCTTCTTCCTTAATCAGCTTACCGCCCAGCAATTCAAGAGCTTTTTGACCATCATCCAATTCATCTTCGGCTTTTGGTCCCTTGAGGGCAATAAAGTAACCATCTTTTTTCACCAAAGGCAAGCAATATTCACTCAAAACACTCATCCGCGCAACCGCACGAGCAGTAACGAGATCGAACTTTTCTCGATAAAGCTTATTTTGACCAACGTCTTCAGCGCGGCCATGAACTAATTCGACGTCTTTCAAGTCTAACTTAGTAATTAAGTTCTTTAAAAAAGTCAATCGTTTTGCCAAAGAATCAACAATGGTAATCTTCAATTCTGGCTGCAAAATCTTGAGCGGAATTGATGGAAAACCAGCACCAGCACCAACATCACAAAGAGTAGCACCATCTTTAAAAACATCGCCAAAAGTAAACAGCGGCGTAATACTGTCATAAAAGTGCTTAAGGTAAACCTCATCTTCTTCGGTAATTCGTGTCAAATTGACATGCTCATTAACTTCGATCAAATAATTAAAATATATTTTAAATTGTTCAATTTGTTGGTCAGTTAATTTAAAATTGTGTTTTGATAGTTCTAAAATAAATTTTTCAGGATTCATTTTTCACCCGTGAAACCGTGTTTCACACCTCTAAATTTAACGCAAAATGCATTGATTAGTAAAGATATTTCATCTTATCAATTATGAAGTATTTTTACTCAATCGTCAAAGTTTTGCCGCCCGCAAAATAGGGTATAATAAGGCGCAAAGGAGTTAAAAATATGATTGTTACTTTAATTGTTTTAGCTTACTTAGCATATAAAACATATTTAGGCTATAAAACCGGCTTTACACGCTATATCATCGGTTTAATCTGTTCCGCCATTGTCTTTATGGTTGCCATTTTCATGCAAAATCCATTCGGTAATTGGCTATACACACAATACACTGGAGAAATGATTAAGACTAACTCCACTAACAACGTGGAATTAATGATTGCACGCTTTGTCGCTTTCTTTATTGTTTTCTTCATGGGCAAAATGATCATGAAGATTGTCAAAAGCTGGATTCCTAACAAAAATCCACATGCGACTAACTTAGGCAGTATTCTCGACAATGTCTTGGGTGCTCTAGCCTCCCTAATTGCTAGTTATTTTGTTGTTTACGTGGTCTTGTCCATGTTCAATGCACTACAAAATCCATGGTTTATGCAGCAAACAATTGATTCTAGCTTTTTGAGGTTTATCATTTACAACACACCAGGACTTTCAAACGGTGTCTTCAATAATATCTTTAATATTGGCAAAACTGTGGGATAAAATATATCAAAAAAGATCTGCTTGTATCATACTGAGCAGATCTTTCTTGATATGTTTTAACTAAATTAATACTACATTTATGAACTAACATTCGATATACTTATTAGCGCAGGAAGTTTTATGAGCGGCGGCTGTTTTTCCCCCGGAGGTGAGGCCTATGGGCTACATTGATGAAAGGGTTCCAGCCATGTCGGTTTACGAGAGTATCTCCTTGATGCTTTTGTTCGGTACATTTTTGTTGGCTTTGCTGACATATATTGACCACCACAAAAAATAAAAAACGCCGCTCAAACATACTTTGGCCAGTTATTGAGTAGCGTTTAACGTAAAATTTAACATTTGAAGCCGCCGCTCTTAAAGCAGGCTGCTTGGAGTCCCTAGGACTCCTTTTTCTTTAGTTATTATAGCATATTTCACTAATCACCGAAATTATCATATTCAATATGTTCATCATTATAAACAAAGATTGCACCAATTCGATCAGGGTTATCATGCCAACCCTTTAGTGGCTTGCCAGCAAAGAATAATCGTTTGCATTCAATTTCTGCTTCAACCGATGTTTTGGTAAAAGTAGTCACACCAGCTAAATCAGTCTTTACAGGATACCCGGTTCTAGGATCAATCAAATGGTGATACTTTTTACCGTTAACTACTAAGTAGCGCTCATATGTCCCACTAGTAACGGCTGAGCATTCAGGCACCATAACTGACGTAATATTGTCGCCTCGCGGCTGTTTAGGATCTTGCACACCAATTGACCACTGGCCACTAATTCTTTTAGGCGAATCACCAACTAACAAGATATTACCGCCCAGATTAATAATTCCTGCTTCAACGCCATATGCACGCCACAAGTCACGAATTCGGTCGGCAATCCAGCCCTTAGCAATTCCACCTAGGTCCAGCTCCATGCCCTTCATTTTAAGAAAAACAGATTGGTCACTGTCATTTAAAACCACCTTAAATGGGTCAGTTAACAGCATTCTATCTTTAATTTCTTCATCTTTAGGAACATGTGCGCCTTTAAAACCGATATGCCAAAGCTTAACAACTGGTCCAATCAGAGCATTAAAGCCAAAATTCTCACGGCTCTTTTCTACTGCCAATTTAACCAAACCATACACAGCACTAGAGACCTGTACCGGATGTTCTCCAGCAGCATGATTGATATCCATTACTTCAGATTCATCTCGATTAACGGTAAAAATATCTTCGTAATGATCAATTAAATCAAATGATTTTTGTAATAGATCACGATTTTGAGTACCAAAAATCTGCAATGTAATTGAAGTTCCTAAAGCATGATGATCACCAACCACCTGCTCTAATGCTAAATCTTTAATCATAATTATTTCTCTTCCAAATATAAATCACGCAACGCTTCACGTAGTTCTGTCGTTACGCCAATTTTTTCTTGTAAAAAGTTATCGAAACTACCAAAATTCTGCTCAATAGCGATTAATGAAGTATCCAAAAAAGCATCAGAAACTGAACCTAAAATTCGCATATTAGCGCGAAAACAAAGATTCTCGCCCTCTTCTTGCATTTTTTTATCTCTTTTGGCCCGATAGTTATTAAGCATATAATTTGAGTACAAATAGTCCTGTCTAATTGTTTCCATATCTACGCCAAGCAAATATAACAAGACTACAGTTACCAATCCAGTTCTGTCTTTTCCTTCTGAACAATGATAAAGTACAGCACCTTTTTCAGTATTGGCCAACAGCTCTAAAATTTTATTCAAGCTATGTTGAGCGTGTTCTTTCAATACATGTGACTTGTAACGCTCACACATCATTCTAAAGCCAGCATACTGATCTTGACGATAAGTTGCGAATACTTGGGTTAAGTCTTTCTTACCGCCTTTGGTGTTGTCATCAACAGAAATTGGAATACAGAAATGCTCTACGCCAGGGATTTTGCTGTCTGGACAATGGTCACATTCAGTTGGTGAACGCAAATCAATAATCTTAGTCAAGCCATAATTGAGCAAAAACTCTTGATCATGTCTCGTTATGTTGCTAATCTTGCCCGTTCTTAATAACCGATGCATCTTGACCTTACGTCCCTGATAGCCAACATATCCCCCTAAATCACGCGGATTACAAACTTTTTCTAATGGCAAAATATTTGGTTTCATTAATTTCATCTCTTTATTAAGTATTTTGATAAAAAAGCCGGATAGTGTCCCTATCCGGTAATTTTACTATCACGTGGCAAGTCACGCAAAATTATTTGTTAGCTTGTTCAACAAATTTAATAAAGTTAGCCATCATAGCATCTAGTTGCTTAATATAATCTTCATTGGTCAAATCGCCAGTTTCTTTATCAAAATTGCTTGCAGCACCGCCAATTAAGATTTCATTGCCTGGCAAAACATTGGCACTCATGTCTGGTGAAAGCAAGATTTCACGAGCATCTTCTTGCGCACGACTAGATCCTTGAATACCGTATGAAGTACCAACAACTGCAGCCGGTTTCATCTTCATCACATTAGGACCAGCATGTGAACCTAACCATTCAAGCGCACTCTTTAAGGCAGCTGGAATTGAGTGATCATATTCTGGTGTAGCCAAAATTACACCATCCGCATTCTTAACATCCTCGATCCACTTCTTAGTAACATCATCTGGCTCATCAGTTCTACAGAAAGGCTTAAGTTGATCGATTTCTTTAACTTCAATATCAGCTTGCTCACCATAACGCTTAGCAATAAATTTTGCTAAAAAACGATTGAAAGAAAATGGAGCGTTTGTACCAACAATTGCTAAAATTTTCATTTAAATAAGCCCCCTACTTAGTAAGTTGTGCATACCAATCATCAACTTCATCAAAGAAGTGATTCAAAAACTTAAGTGTACCTGCATCGGTCAAGTCGCCTTTATCATCAAATTGTTTTGGTGCCAAACCCATCATAAATTCGTCACCAGCAAAGACATGAGCACTAAAACCAGGTGCACCCAAAATGCTCTTCAAGCGAGTTTGCGAACGAGACGCACCTTGAGGCATTGGTGAAGTTGACACAATAACTACTGGCTTATCATGGAATGGGTGAACAGAACTAGAAAGCCATTCAAGTGCACTCTTTAAGGCACTTGAAACTGAGTGTTGCTGTTCTGGTGAAGCGATCAAAACCATATCTGCATCAGCAATTTTTTTACCTAAAGCTAATACGCTAGCAGGAGCATCAACGCCTTCTTTATACATAGGTAAGCCCTTAACAGTCGCAAAGTCAAAATCATACTTATCGCCTAAGTCCTTAATAATGGCTTTAAGTAATTTTTCGTTAAATGAGTTATCGGCATTGGAGCCCGATAAAGCTAATACCTTCATAAAAATCACCTTTCAAAAATCCTCTTAGTTATCATTATAGACTAATGTAGCTTAATTTATGTCATTTTAATTTTAATAACAACAAGAAAAAACGCCTTCGATAATGAAGGCACCCTCTACTGAATGAAAAGCACAAATGATTGGTGAAATTTCTATGCCAAGTTATCCTTAAGCGAAGCTTCTTCGTCGGCAGCAAACATTGGGTTTTCTTGAGTTTCGCTGAGACGATTGTTAAGCATAGCATCGTGGATTTGAGCATTCAACACATTGACGATTTGAGTTTGGCTGAAGCTTGCAATCTCATTAACAACCAATGCAGCCATACCTGTAGTAGAAATCCAGTTAGCAATTACGATGTCATGAATCTTTTGATCATCGTAATCAACATCAGGATATTGTTCCTTGAACTTTTCAGTTCCAAGTTCCATCAAAGTGTCAGCGATGATCTTGCTACCAAACTTGCCATCAACGAACATTGCTCTAAACAAGTTAACATGAGCTTGAGCAAAATCAATGTATGACAAATCCAAGTCAATCAAAGGTTCACCAACGTACTTTTGTTGTAAAGTATGAGTTCTCAAGTCATTAGAGATTCTTCTCAAAACTTGATTGCGAAGATCATCCATGTTGTTAAATTCTAGATACAAAGGTTGGGTTGAGAAGTGTCCTGCTTTAGCAATGCCACGAGCAGTCAAACCTTCAATACCATCCTTGATTGCCATCTTGTAGGCTGTATCTAAAATCTTGTCTTTACTAATTTCTTTTTTTCTTGCCATTTTAATGCACCTCAATCATTGTATAAAACATGTGCTTTTCAATACACTTGTTTTCTTTTCTTCATCACTATAATATATCCAAAAAAATAACAATTGCAAGTCTTATACACTAACTTATTAAAAAATATTATAATCGCTTAAATAGCGATGAGCCGTTGTCTCCTGTAAATTGATCATAATGTGAAGAAGCCATTTCAATAACTGCTTGCTTGTCCAATCCTTGTGCAGCACAAAACGAAAAGAATGCAGCAGATAAAATATAGCCGCGTTCACGATCATCTGTCAGGTTATCTGAGAACTTCATATTAATCGAATGATTTGCATAATCCGTTGTCAATTCAATCGATTTATTTTCTGGTTTACTACTCATTCTATTGCAACCTCTTTTTTGTTCTAAAACAAATAAAATTAAAAATTTAAAAATTTCTATTATAATTATATTACAAAATCAAAAGAATTAGAAAGCGTGTTTTTATCAATGAAAGTTTCAGCTTGGCGCTCATCATGCACCTCAATTTTAATCGGGAAAAAGGCCTCTCTTTCTGGCAGTATCATCATCGGTCGTAATGAAGATGCTAAGACTGCTTGGCCTAAGCATTTAGCCTTTAATCCACATCAAGATAATGTACAGAAAAACCATTTTAAATCCAAAGACAATAAGTTTGAAATGGATTTACCAACAGCTAGCTACTCTTATTCTTCAACCCCAGAATGGACAGATAAGTACGGAGTGTTCGAAGAAGACGGAATTAATGAATATCATGTAGCAATGAGCGCCACCGAAAGTGCCTACGCAAATGACCGCGTTTTAGCTGTTGACCCCTTTGATACTGACAAAGGAATCTTAGAAGAAGCAATGGTCACCGTAGTTTTACCTTATGTTAAATCCGCACGTGAAGGCGTTCAGCGCTTAGGAGAAATTGTAGAAAAATATGGTGCAGCAGAAGCTGACGGAATTCTCTTTGGCGATCGTGATGAAGCCTGGTACATGGAAATCGGTTCTGGCCATCATTGGGTTGCACAACGAATCCCAGATGATTCCTACGCTGTTGTCGCCAATCAACTAGCTATTCAAGAAATTGATTTTGCCAGTGACGACTTCATGTATTCTCAAGACCTGCAAAAATTTGTCTACGACAATAAACTCTGGCCTAAAAATCAGCCATTCATTTGGCGTGATATTTTTGGCACTCATGACGATAGTGACTTACACTACAACACACCACGAGTATGGAGCGGTCAACGTCTACTTACTCCATCTGTAGCACAAGAACCCGAAAGCTTTAACCTGCCATTTATTCGCAAGCCTGATGCACCAATTTCTGCGCAAGACGCTCAACGCGTTTTAAGCGATCACTACAACAACACCGCCTATGATTTAACCAATCAGAAAAACAGAAATAATGCCACTTTCAGACCTATCTCTGTGGCTACTACTCAGGAATCACACTTGCTTGAGTTAAACGGTGAAAACATGATTCACTGGCTAGCTATGGGTGTGGCTGCGCAAAGTGTTTATGTGCCATTCTATCCTCAAGGCACTAAGGTACCAAATACCTGGAAAAATGGAAAAGAAACCTACTCACCAAATTCAGCTTACTGGGTCTTTAAACTGGCTAGCGTCCTGGTTGATCGTAATTGGGGTAAGTACGGCACCGCTTTAAGCAATACGCAAAGTACTACTAATGAAAAATTGCTTCAAATTAGACATCAGTATGATGAAAAATTAACCCAAGAAAAGGATCAAGAACAACAAATTAAATTAGTGGATGAAGCCAATGCCAAATTAGCTAAAACTGCTACTGATGCTTATAAAGAATTGATCGCTAAACTAATCACCGAACAAACTGGTGACTCACCGCTGCGTTTCCAAATGGATCCTAACTTGTAAACAAAAATGCCTCAATGAGGCATTTTTTCTTACTATTTTTTCTTAGTCATTAAGCCGTCCATCATTTCATAAATATGGTCGGCGTATTTTTCTAGCCGCGGATCATGCGTTACTAGAATAACGGCCTTGTCACGCTTTTTCGCTAAATCCTTAAACAATTGTCCTACTTCTTCCACATTTTGCGTATCTAGCGAAGCAGTCGGCTCATCGGCTAACAAAATATCTGGGTTAGCATATAAGGCCGTCGCGATTGCTACTCGCTGCTGTTGCCCACCAGATAATTCATTTGGATACTTATTAACCAGCTTTTCAATCCCTAGCTGCTTGAGTAAGCCTTGCAATTTATCTTGCGACAAATTATTTTGCTTTTTTACTTTATCAATCAAAGTAAATTGCTCTTTAACTGTCAAAAATGGAACTAAATTATAAGCTTGTAAAACAAAGCCAATTTTATTCAAGCGTAGTTCTCCACTTTGCTTAGCAGAAAAATTACTAATGTCTCGACCATTAATCAAAATTTCACCTGAAGTTGGTTTTTGCAAGGACCCGGCGATCGTCAAAAATGTACTTTTACCAGCGCCTGAAGGCCCCATAATTAAAACCACTTCACCCTTATTAGCCTGAAAATTGATATCTTTCAAAGCTGCAACTTTAGCTTCGCCTTTACCATAAACTTTATTAACATCTTTTAATTCAATTACTGCCATTTTACTCACCAATTGCCTTTGCTGGATCAACCTTCAAAATTGATCTAATCGGAATCAAACTACCAATAATACCCATGACTAGCATCCCTAACGTACCACTAATCATAATTGCTGGCGTAAAGGTCATTGGCACAGCTGCTGGTAAAGTTAAATCAGTTAACCACATCAAGATAATCGCAATTACAACACCAATAGCTACTAAAATTATGGATTGACTGATCGTTGCACCAACTAAAGTTTTACTTGGAATTCCTTGAGCCCGCATAACGGCAAAATTATGCATTTTTTGCATAGTTAAAATATATAGGAAAACAGCAATCACGATCAAAGAAATAACAAATAAGAATCCAATCATCAATTCAAAAGTTAAGTTTTGAGCCGTATATCCTGGAAGCTTATTAATAAAGGCTTGAATTGGGTATGTCTTGGCATCCTTATAATTGAATTTATAATTACTATTCTTTGAAACAACTGCAGAAGCGGCTACATTAGGAGCGACCATCCGCAGTTTTTTCCAAGTTTTCATTGAGCCATAAACAATTGGCGCAATATTAATCTTGGCGTTATTTACAAAACCAACAATTTTATATTTTTTCTTAGAGCCATTCAGAGAAATTTGATCCCCAAGCTTGTAGCCTTTGTCTTTGAAACTACTGTCTACTGTAATCTGATTACCATTCTTTGCTTTTTTCCCAGCAATTATATCTTGATCTTGATAAATAAACTGGTCTTTTTTGATGCCTAAGAATTGAGCTGAAATTGAGCTTTTTCCCTTTTTCTTAGCTACAATTCCTAATTGACCAATAATTGCTTCATTCTTGCCAATTTTTGCGTTTTTTAGATCGTCTTTTGTCAGAATTGACTGACTCATGCTGATATTGGCATTTTTATTTAAAACAATCTTTTGCGCATTCCAATTTTCAATTGCTTGTGTATTCTGACTTGCTAACCCAACAGCCAAAGATGACAACATAAAAATTAAGTAGCTGATCAAAAAGATCATCAAAATAATCAAGCCATAGCGCAATTTTTCATGCTTAATTTCTTTCAGTGCTAGAAACATAACTACATCCCCTTTGCTAGTATGTCCAGGCTCTTCTTATAGCGCGCCAAGTTCTTTTCCTGATTTTCGGGATCTGATAAGCATAAGTTGATAACTTCATGACTAAGTACCATGGCACTCCACAATTGTGGCCCCATATTCAACAATTGTCTTGAATAAATTTTGAAATTATGTGGTATCAAGTACTCATTTTGCGACATATGCAATTTCATCATTGGTTCATATTTACTGTATTGAACTTTATCAATAAACTTAACCACTCTTGCATAAAAATGATTAGGATCAAATTTTTCATTAGGACTCATCCTAGCATGAATGTCTTCAATAGCGATGTGATACATATAAACATATGCATCAATTAAATCATCAAAATATTTATAAAATGCTCCTCGAGCAATGTTGGCATTCTTAACAATATGTGACACCTTAGCATCTGCTAACGGATAAGTGCTGAATTCTTCTAACAACACCGCTTCAATACGCCTACGTTTAGCAGACGGTAAATTTTTAAAAGTTTGCTTAACCATTTTGTTTTCCCCTTTTCCAACACAAATGACGACTTGTCATCAATTACTTATATCATAGCTGATTGTGACGAGTTGTCAATACATATACAAAAAAAGAAGGCCTCTGCCTTCCTTCTCTAAACTAAAACTCGATTATAGTAGTACAACCTAGCAACACCATCACGGACGCTAAATTTACTTAATGCACAATTATTTGGCGTATCTATCTTGTCCATGTCGCCATTACTCAAATAATGAGCTGCCATCATTCGAATCAAACGACCATGTGCCACTACTAATACCTTACCTTCTGGATATTTTTGATATATTTCGTCTAAAAAGTTAGCGCAACGTGCTTCAAACTCTTCGTAGCCCTCACCATTTTTGGCATATTTAACATAGTTGCGAGTAACTTTTCCCCATGGATCAACAACATCCGGATATTCCTTAGCAATATCATCCATCTTCTTGCCGTCCCAATCACCAAAATCAAATTCCAGCAAACGTTTGTCTAAATTTAATTTCTTTTTACCTTTAGTAAAAATTCTCGCAGTCTCTACTGCTCTCTTCATTGGACTGGAATAAACAACATCAAATTTATTTTCATCAAACTTAGCGGCGGATTTTTTAGCATATTCACGACCAAATTCATTCAAGTCTGCGTCAACTTGTGCGCCCTGAATTCGATTATCTTTATTCACGTCTGTTTGTCCATGACGAATAAAAACTATTTCCATTTTTTACATCACCTTTTCTTAAAATCATACCCTTATTTAACTAATCTTTCCATTTCTTTACTGTTTTTTTAGCGTTTTGAAATTTAAAAAGCTTAAAATATAAATAGATAATTAGAAAGGGGAAACATTATGTCCCGCGTTACAATTGAAAGAGATGGTCTCACCTTAGTAGGAGACCGCGAAGAACCATTCGGCGAAATCTATGACATGGCTATCCTCATGCATAGTTTTACCGCTAACCGCAACACTGAATTATTAAGACAAATTGCCGATGATCTACGCGACGAAAATGTCGCTAGCGTCCGTTTTGACTTTAATGGTCATGGCGAAAGTGACGGCAAATTTGAAGATATGACTGTGCCAAACGAAATCGCTGACGGCAAGGCAATCTTAGAATACGTTCGCACCGATCCACATGTACGTAATATTTTCTTAGTTGGTCATTCCCAAGGCGGTGTAATTGCATCAATGCTTGCCGGTCTTTATCCTGATGTGATTAAAAAAGTTGTCCTTTTAGCACCAGCTGCTCAATTAAAAGACGATGCACTTAAAGGTAACACACAAGGCGCAGTCTATGATCCTAACCATATTCCTGATACTGTTCCACTAGTCGGCAATAAATTAGGAATGAAATTAGGCGGATTTTATCTCCGAACCGCTCAAGTTTTACCGATTTACGAGGTCTCTGCCCGCTTTAGTGGCCCAGTATCAGTCATTTATGGTACTAATGACCAAGTAGTTAACCCTAAATATGCTAAAAAATACCATAATATTTATGAAAATAGCGAACTTCATGCCATTACGGATGCAGATCACAGATTCACTGGTCAATACAAAAAGTCAGCATCAGATTTAACTGCTCAATTTTTAAAACCATTATTTTAGCGCCGAGTAAAGTCGAACTCAGTACGAAAGACGTAATGATCCTTAGTACTTACGTCAGGTTCAAATTGAAATTCAAAATCATTAAAGTCCTGCAAATCTGTGGGATTTTTTATTTGCTTCTCGGCAATGTAGCGCACCATTTCACCACGAGCCATCTTAGCGTGAACCCCAACGGTCTTCCACTTATCATTTTTTAGTTCCTGAAAGTCAACCGTAATTAATTGTCGTCCTTGACTCAAATAAGGTTTAACCAAACGTGTATATTGTTTGGAAGCCAAATCGATAACTATATTATCTTCTTGAAATAAATTTTCAGCGATATCACTGCCCCAGAAATGATACAAGCTATAATCACGAAAACCAACCATTTTAGTATTTAATTCTAGGCGATATGGGCAAACACCATCAAAAGGCCGGAGCATACCATAAAATCCTGATAGAATCCGCAAATTCTTTTGAATATAGTCAAGTGCAGGTTGTGTAAATAAATCCGGCGCCATATATTGGTATTGAATTCCTGAAAAAGCCAAAATTGCAGGGGTTAATCGTTCATCCAAATTCATATTTTCTAGTTGCAATATGCTTTGCTTAGTCACATTTTCACTAGCATGCCAAAGGTCTTTTAACTGTTCATTTGAACTTGACTTAAGAAATCTTTCTAGAATTCGTGTCTTATCCAAGAACTGCGGTTTTGACTGAATTGGAAATGAATCACGATCAATTTTCATAATTTTTGCAGGTGCAATAATAATTTTCATTTTTAGATTTTGTTCCTTTACGGTAAACTTAAGTTGTGATTAATAAGGAGGAAAAATAATGAATCCTGATTTTGCAATTGTCTTAAATTATCAACTTAATGATAAGGCTGATGCCGACTTTTTAGTAAAAACAGCCCGTAATATCGGTGCTCGTGCAGTGATGACTGACAGGCAAACTGAAGATTTCAAAACAGCTTGCGCTAAGTATACTATTTTTTTAGCTAATCCAGAAAATAGTACTGACTTAACTAAGGATAACGTCATTGATACCATGGTCAATAACCGTAAAGCTGGTAAGACTACAATTATTAATGTGCCCGTTGAAGCAGGCAAGTTTTCTGCCGCAACTCAAGCAATGCTGGATACGATCAATGATTGGATGCACCAATTCGGTCACGCCTTCAACGAAGGAAAAACTAGTGCTTTAACCAGTAGCGATGGTTTTATTTTAGAAAATCGCCATGCAAATTACCAAAAATATGTCTTCTTACCTAGTCCTCTTCCTGACAAAATCGTGGTAGAAGGCCTAGTCGAAGAACCTAACCGGGTAGAATGGATTGAACATCGAACTGATCTTGATTTTAACTATAAGGATCAAAAATTAACTATTAACTTAGTCAAACCAGATGATGAGTTTGCTTGGCAAGTGTTGCGAATTCAAGCCCACCGACCTGAAGATGACATTTTAGAAACGAAATTTTAGTAAAAAGGCGTTCTTTGTAGCAGAACGCCTTTTTACAATCTTATGTAATTGCTATTTCTATTTTCAAAAAAATTTATTCTTGCTTAAGCTTTAACTACTGAACCATTATCAAAAAATTCTCTAAAACGACGTGCTTCTTTATCCAGAGTAATTTCATCATTAACTTGCGATAACTTATAGCCAACAAAATAAGGTGGCGCTTCAAAACGTGTAATATATTTAGCACAAATACCGTCATCATTACGCGGATAAAAGAATAGATTATAAGAATCGCAGCGGCCATTATACATGATATTTAACAAATACTTGGCACCACTTTGAATCCAGTCAGCCCACAAGTCAATGCTATTTTTATCTAACAAGTTAATATTGAGCTCAGTGTAGCCTTGAACGGGATGTTCAGCAATGTTAACTTCTACCCCACTTTTTTCAAAAAGGGTCTCACCTTCAAAATTATTCGGGTGAATATATTTATAGCCATCTTCATGTTCAAAGCCAACTATCTGCATATGCGGGTGAATCAAGGAACCACCTGAATGTGGACCATAGTTCTTGTACCAAACAATTGACTCATATTGGTCACTAGCCTGCATTTTTTCAAAACAAGCTAGCGCAAAATGCATCAACTTGCGATTATGTTCCTGCGTATAAGTACTAATATCGCCGTTATGATCACTAGATTCAATTAGTACAGTCTGCCAGGTATCGCGCAAGGTCGGGAACTTATTCTTAAGCCAAATCATGTCATCTTCCTTGGCGTAAATATCAGTTAAATTTTCAACATCACAAAATGGGCAAACGTTTTTCTTCTTATCCTTACGATATGATTGCGGTTTGCCTTTAGCAATGCTCATTTGAAAAACAAGTGGATCATTAGTCATATTTATTCCTTTTTTTATTTAAAATAGTTTAAAGTCTAATGGGTAAAGTTTTACTATAATGTAAAATATTTTGTAGCTTTACTAGCATAAAAATACTTGTTATACTGTGTCAAAACAAACGTTTATTCGAAATTTACTAAGAGATGGGTTTTAATAATGCAATCTAGAACAGAAATGAGAAAACGAAATAATCGCAACAATCTCTATCTTATTATTATTGGCATAATTGTCGTAATTGCAATTATTTGTGGCTTTATCATTCATAATCAAAGAGTGGCTGCTGAACGTAGCCAGCGTGAATATGCTTCTACCCACTTCAACCCTAATGTAACAATTTATGGTGTGCAAGTAGGCAAGCTTACTGTTAACAAGGCGACTGCTAAGATCAATAAACAAGCTGATAATGTCGTCTTTTTAAGAAATAAAAAGATTATTGCTGAAAAAGACGATAATGTTCAAACTATCAGTCAAGCTGAAGTTAAAAATATTTTTACTAAACAACATACTGATTTGCCAAGTAAGCAAAAATACGTCTTCAAATCCGCCAAAATGGATGAAGCCAAAAAGAATTTGCAAAAGATTCAAAAGGCTGTCGTAACTTATAAAATTAACGGCAAGGAATATCAACTAAGAGCTGATGAATTAATCCACGAAGTTACTTACAAAGATGGCAAGTACAAGTTCACTGACGTTAAGAAGTTACATGCCAAATTGGAAAAAATCGATCAGGAAGTTAAAACTCTGAAGAAGAGTTACAAGTTCACTGTTCCCGTCGGCAACAAGGTCAACGGCAAAACAATTACCGTTAAGAACGAAAGCTATGGCTGGGGAATTTATGTCAAGAAAGCTGTAGCAGCAGTAGAAAAAGCCTTGATTAATGGTCAAACTACTGTTGATGGTAGCAAGTACATTTACGGTGAAGGCTACAGCACTTATGCCCACGGCTATGGCAAAAGCAATCATGGTATCGGTCAAAACTATGTCGTTGTTTCAATTAAAAACCAAGAATTGTGGGTTGTCCGCAAAGGTAAAGTTGCCGTTCATTTGAATGATGTAGTAACGGGAACCGAAGACAAGGGCAATGCTACGCCTAAGGGTGTTTGGTACATCATGTATAAGGAATCACCAAGCGTACTTCGTGGCTATAACGACGACGGTTCTAAGTATGCCTCCAAAGTACAATACTGGATGCCATTTACCTTGAGTGGCTGCGGTTTACACGATGCTAGCTGGCGTAACGACTGGAGTAAGTCAGCCTATCTTACTGGCGGTTCGCATGGCTGTGTTAACATTCGTCCAGCTGAGATTAGAAGCGTTTGGAACAATGTTTTGACCAACGACGCTGTTATCGTATATTAAAAATAAAGATTAATCGTCTACTTCAATTGAAGCAGGCGATTTTTTTGCGTAAAATTAATAGAAAAGATATAGATTTTTGAGAGGATTAGACATGTTAATTATTGGTATTATCTGCCTATTTGTGGCAGTGATTTCTTACTTCAAGTATCTTAGCGAAAAAAACGGACAAGCCAACCAAAAGCAAGCAGAAAACAAAAACGAGGCAAAATGGCAACGCACTTTAGCCATCATTTTCCTCGTTTTCGGAATTTTATTAATCGGTTATTGGATTGCATTGCGCTAAAAAAGACGTGAATTTTCACGCCTTTTTTAATGAAAATGCCCGGAAATCCCCGTATTTTAATGCGGGGATGGATAGGGCCAAGCTGACCTAGCAGTCAGCTTTTTTTATTTTAAAAATAGAGACATATGTTCGGCTTTCCTGTAAAATATAAATATCTAATATACAGAAGGAGGTGAAACACATGAAAAGAATGAGCAGTTTAGCCTATCATTTTGGCATCAAGCTTCGCTTTTATCCTAGTTCTAAGCAAAAGAAGATCATCAAGCTAAACTATGATGCGCAACGCTTTGTCTACAACTCTTATGTAGGACGCAATCGGACTAGCTACCATGCTAAGCACTACTTAGCTGTTAGACAATATCGAGCAATGCCTTTTGCCTTTTCTATTCTTAATAATTATGAGACTAGGTTGGCAGAAGAAGTAGTCACTAATAGCGAACTATTGGCTAAGCCAAAGAATATCCGCGATACTTATAGCTTTTTGCGTGTTAAAGAAATTGATAGTCTCGCTCTTGCCAATGCCATTCAAAATTATCAGAAGGCTTGGAACAACTATCGTAAGATTGGTCATGGAATCCCAACTTTCCATAAAAAACGCAGCGACTGGTCATATCAGACCAACTGTCAATATCCTAAGCAAAAAGAAGCTTTTCTTGATAATGGGACGGCTAGGTTTATTGATGCTCAGCACGTTAAACTGCCTAAGCTGGGAATTGTCCGCATTGTTGGTTTTAGAAAACTGATTAAAGAGCGCTTGCTTAACCATATTCCAACTCGAATCGGCACAGTCACGATAAAAAAGACCGCTGATGATCAATTCTATTTGTCAATGCAGTTAGGCAGTGATATTGCTTTTGTTAAAGAACTAGCCAAGACGCAGAATCAAATTGGCATTGACCTTAATTTAGATAATTTCCTGACGGAATCGAACGGATCAATGGTCGCTAATCCACGCTTTTACCGCAAAGCCAAAAAGAAGCTGGCTCGTGCTCAACGAGTATTATCTCGCAGGCAGCGCCGGGCTAAAAAAGAAGGACGCAATTTGCGGCTAGCAAAAAACTATCAAAAGCAGCGTTTAGTTGTAGCTAAACTGCACGATAAGATCAGAAGACAGCGTAATGACTTCTTGCAAGTTCTCTCAACTGCACTAATCAAAAACCACGATTTAGTAGTTGCCGAGGAACTAAGAAGCAGAAACCTGTTAAAGAATCATGCCTTGTCTCAAGCCATTTCTGATGTCGGTTGGCGCAGCTTCCTGAATATGCTGGCATATAAGGCAAACTTATATGGCAAAGAGTTCAAAACAATTGATCCTAAGTACACCACCCAAAGATGCCATCAATGTGGCAGTATTATGGGCCAAAACGGTTATAAGAAATTAACCCTTAAGGATCGGGAATGGACTTGCCCAATCTGTCAGATGCATCATATTCGTGATTGGAATGCGGCCGTGAACATCTTAGAAAAAGGATTAGGCAAGTGGCAGAATCCTAAAATAAAAGAAGCAGCCTAGAAAGGCTGCAGTCCGCTAGCAACTCGCGGACTTAAAAGGCTTTGGTAATTAGACGACCTCTATCGGCAATAGTCAAAAGATTACTGCTGGTAAGTCAAATCCGTATCTAAGCAAGTTGGTGTTCTGGTTGGCGCAAGCTAACGAGCCACCACGCCCCAGAATTTATTCTGGGGTAGTTGACATATAATTGATTACCACGTTACCCATGTTAGCTCTACCCTTTAAAACCAAGGTTGGGCCGCCTCCATTGCTCTTGCCTTTTACAATAACATTGCCTAAGCTAACGCTCAATTGATTCTCTAGCTCCCATGATAGTGGAATATAGAGATTAACATTGCCCATTGAAGCTGTTAAATTCAAAATTACTGTATCTCCTGCCGCCTTCGCATCATCGAGATAAATATTAGCATTACCAAATGACGCATCTAGCGTAATTGATTGCAAATGTTGGGAGTGAATGTAACGCGAAGAATCGCCAGCTATTTTTTGATTAATAACGATGTTGTCGCCATCTTCAATGATATCTTGATGGCTGACGCGATGTTTTGGTTGGGCGTTTGCTTCTGCATCCCCATCGCCGCTACTCCAATCAAATGATTTTTGGATGGTTATCGTTGGTTTAACGCTTCTTTTAAAGAGTAAACTCAAGCCAATTGAAACCAGTAAAGCGATAAATAGGATCATCCAAGCTGATAAAAGCTTTTTAATTCCTAGCGGTCCGGCATAAGTAATTACCAAAAAGGCAATTGAGAAAACTGAAACATAGATACTGCGATCAAGCAAGCCTTTGATTAAGCAAGCCACAAAAATGACGGTCAAAATAATCATCCAAAAGCCTATTTTAAAACTTAATAGTCCCAATTGACTCACAACTAGGAGTACAGCTGCAGCTAGCAATCCCACACCCCATAAAATTCTGCTAAAATTATTTTTCATAATTAAGACCTTCTTTCATCTAAGCGCATACGCAATTCTTTATAATATCGACGGGATGCATATACGGTTTTATAGGTATCATGAAATTGGATTTTACAATCCGAAATCGATCTAGTTAGACCATAAATTTGATCTAAATTAATAATTGTCGACTTGGAAATCCGCATAAAACCTGCGCCTAAAATATTTTCTAGCTCATACAATTTATGTTTATCCAAGCATGCCCTGTCTTGTGTATGTAGAATTACTTGCTTAGCATCTGTTTCAAAAAATAAAATTTTGTTCAGTGGTAAGTAGTAAGAAACATTATCCTTGAAGCACTCGATTTGATCTTCATGCTCTATATTTTGCAATTTGCGATAAAGCTGTTCCATTTCTGGAGAAATATTTTTAGCCTTAATAATCAATTCATCTTCTGAGGCATCTGGATCAATCTCAAGTTTTACTTTCATGTTCCTCACTCCCTTCCAAATCTGATAATCATATTAAAAAATATTTTAGCTAACTTTTCCATAGTTTTGAACTAAGCGGTAAATTTTACCTTCTAAGTGGTAAAAAAATAAGACGACATCTGCCGTCTTATTGCTTATTATCAATGTAAACTAGTAAAAAACGTTATCAATCCGAAAATAATTCCTGGGAAATTAGCCGTAAATAGTGGCCAATCTTTCTTTTCACCCAGAACTGCATAGAGTACCCAAATCGTACAGTTAATCGCTGCCACTAATGGCTGAACAGGATTCCCATAATTTCCGTTCAAGTTATTAATAATTTGTGGAATATAAGAAACGTACATCAGTACAGATAACACGGATCCAATACGTCCTATAGTTAATACAGTTTTTCGATCTAATCCTTTAAATTTTTTCAACAAATCTCTCCCTTATCGTTTATTGTATGAAAAACCAGAGATCATTGCAAAAAATCTAATTTTAGTGGACACCTTCCATTAGCACATTAATTCTCTTAACTAAAAAGAACATTATTACCGCAAAGGCTACGCTGACCAAACCAACAGCCATGAAATATTGGACTTCCGTGCCAGTTGAATAAAATTTAACAATCTGCGCATTAACCGCCTGACCTGTCGCATCAGCCATGAACCATAGACTCATCATTTGTGAACGATAAGCTTCTGGCGCTAACTTAGTGGTGATTGATAGTCCAATCGGTGAAATCAACATTTCCGCAATTTCAACTAAGAACCAAGAACCAACTAGCCAAAATGGACTAACCTTGCCTGCTGTACCATAAAGCATCCCTGGCAAAGCCATCCACATATAAGATAGACCAGCAAAAACTAGCCCTGCTGCAAATTTGCCTGGAGCTGTTGGCTGCTTTTTCCAATGTTCCCAAAGCCAAACGAAGATTGGCGTTAAAATCATAATGAATAATGGGTTAAGAGACTGGAAGTTGGCTGCCGCAAAATGCCAATTTCCAATATGAAGCACGGTTCTTTGAGCAGCAAATAGAGCTAAAACTACTGAACCTGATTCTTCAATGCCCCAAAAGATAGCTGCCGCAAAAAACAATGGAATGTAAGCCTTAACTCGTGACCGTTCAACCTTAGTTGCTTTTGAACTACGTAACATCATCACGAAGTAATAAATTGGCAAGGCAATTGCTAAAATAGTCAATAAAGTAATGACATTGTCAACGTTCAATTGACCAAAGCCGGCCATTGCAGCTAATACAAGGGCAATCACCACGAACCCAATAACTACCCACTTAATAATATTAAGCAAGTCACCCTTATCAATAGGATCATTAGGCGTCAAACTTTCAGGAGAAAGGTATTTTTTACCACCCCAAACATATTGCACTAAGCCAAAGAACATCCCGATTGCAGCTAAAGAAAAGCCGGCATGGAAGTTCATTTCATTACCAAAAATATGAAAGCCAAAACCTTGTGCTGCCCATGGAACTAACCAAGGTGCAAGAAATGATCCTAAGTTAATCCCAAAGACAAAGATGCTAAAACCCGCATCTCTTCTGCGATCTTCAACTGAATAAAGACCACCAACCATGTCAGATACATTTGGCTTTAATAAACCAGTACCAACCACAATTAAGGCAATTGAAGCATATAACGCCGTTACACCAGCTGGAAGTGCCAAGACAATGTGACCTAACATGATCAAAACGCCGCCATAAAAGACGGTTTTTCTTGAACCCCAAACACGATCAGACAGCCAGCCGCCAACTAGGGTTGATAAATAAACAAGTGAACCATAGATTGACATGATTGATGCAGCCGTTGTTTGGTCCATTCCCAGACCACCTTTGGTGACTGCATAATACATGTAGAAAAGCAGGATGGCGCGCATTCCGTAGTAACTGAAGCGCTCCCACATTTCAGTAAAGAATAACGTGGACAAACCCTTTGGTTGTCCGAAAAATGCTGTATTTGAATCTTGTTTCCCCAAATAAAAACTCCCTTCTTATCATAGATAAGCACAATAGAAATAATTATACCACGAAAAATAAGGATCCACTTTTTACAGTGAATCCTTATTTATTAGGTAATTATTGTTTCAAATTAATTGATTGCCTTAGCAACTGCGTTGTTAACAGCCACTTTTTCAGCTTCGATCAAGTCAACTTTACCTTCAATAACTTTAATATCCATCTTAATTTCACGACTAAGAAGTGGAATATTTACCTTTGGTTCAAAGAATTCTTTAAATTCTTTAAGTCTAGTTGGAGTATGGAAGACGCGAGTAGTTACTGTGATGAATGTTGTAAATTCCATGTCACCACCGACAGTCTTATCAAGCCAATCCCAATCTTCTCTAATCCAGTCCCAGGCTGCTTGTTGACCATGATGGTTGCTGAGCAAACCAGCATACCAGCCACGCAAGTCTTGTGGTTTAATTACGTCAGCATTTTCAAAATTATCAACAATTAACGCAACTTCGGCCGGATCAATCGTACTAGTAATTGCGCTACGAAGATCAACTTTGTATGAAGGATCAGCGGTTCTTTGATATTCCTTGATTAGGTTTTCGATTAGATTGTGGCTACCAAAGTTCTTTACTTCATTGATTAAAACATACGGACGAACATCAGCATTCATTGCTTCTAAATTGTCTTCATTAGCAGTGAAAATCTCATGAGCTGTTTTAATTGAGTCTTTATTTTCAGCGTAAAGACTGGCACTTAATTCATATGGACGAATTTGTGCATCTTCATCGCTTTCACCTGGCTTAACTTTCCAGCCCAAACGAGCAACTTGACTAGCGGATAACTTGTCATAAAGCTTCTTTAAGTCCTTTTCTTGAGCTGATTCAGGTTCAACAAATTGGCGCAACTTAGCAGCAGTAGCGTAAAGAGCATTAATAACTACACTTGACTTCGAGTCAGCAAATTTAGTCAAAAGTGGCACAACAGCAGCATAAGAAATTTGTTTACCTTCTGCTAAAAGACGTAAGTCTTGCAATAATTGCAATTTGGCAATTGGATCAAGTTCATCAACATGAGCCAAAATATCATCAAGCAAAGTCTTGTCATACTTAACGATAAAGTGTGAGTTGTTACCTACATTAATTCTAAGTGGGTGACCTGCTTCACTACGTAAATTCTTGTAGTAACCTAAGTCGATTTCCTTGTCAGACATAATCTTAGGTGCCTTGAAGTTAGCATTCAACGGAATTTGCCATTGTCTACCAACGTCTTTACCTTCACCAATGAAGAATTGTTGTTGTGAAAGCTTTAAGTGACCATCGCTACTATCAACATATGCACTAACTACTGGATAACCTGGTTGCTTTAACCATGAGTGCATAATCTTGCCAATATCAAGGTCAGTTGCGGTTGAAAGAGCATCCCAAAGATCGTCACCAGTGGCATTACCGAACTTGTGGTGGTCGAAGTAATACTTCAAGCCTTTTCTTAAGGCATCGTCACCAAGAAGTGAACGAACCATAACTAGCATTCTAGAACCCTTAGCATAAACAATGGCACTGTCAAAGGCAGAGTCAATATCTGCTGGATCATTGATTTCCATTTGAATTGGTTGAACACCGTCAGTAGCATCTCTAGTCAAAGCTGCAGGTGCTTCACTGGTTTGGAACATTTCCCAAATATGCCAATCAGGTTCTAGACCATCAACTGACAAGTATTCCATCATGTTAGCAAAACTTTCGTTAAGCCATAAATTATCCCACCATTTCATGGTTACTAAATCACCGAACCATTGGTGAGCCAATTCGTGAGTAATAACTGTAGCAACCAATTTCTTCATTTCAAGGCTAGTATTGTCTGGATCAAGCAGTAAATATGCTTCACGGTAAGTTACTAACCCCCAGTTTTCCATGGCACCAGCACTGAAATCTGGCAAAGCCAATTGCAATGATTGTGGAAGTGGATACTTAGTTTGGTAAAATTCTTCGTAAAATTCAATTGCGTTCTTAGCAACACCCAAAGCAAAGTCTAATTCCTTAGGCTTGTGGGCCTTAGTTGCATAAACACCAATTAAGACGCCATCCTTAGTGTGAGTAGTCTTTGATTGCAAATCACCAAAGGCAAAGGCAACCAAGTAACTAGACATGCGAACAGTTTCTTCAAAGTGGTGGTAGCCGTCCTTGTCCACTTCAACCTCAGGCATATTGGCAAGAGCAACTTCGCCATCTTCTTCATCCCACTTAAGCGCAAGACTAAAAGTAGCCTTAGCTTCTGGTTCATCAACACATGGAAAAGCTTGACGAGCAAAAGTAGTTTCAAATTGGGTACCAATAATTTGCTTCTTCTTACCTTCTAACTCGTAGTATGAAGGATAAATACCCATCATAGTATCAGTAAGTGGTGCACTGTATTCTACTTCGATAATCGCCTTACCGTTTTTGCCAGTTTCAATTTTAATGGCTTCGTCTTTTTCCAATACATCAAAAGGAACATCCTTGCCATCAACCTTAACGCTATCAATGGTCATGTTCTTTTGATTAATGAAAACAGGATTTTCGATTACTTCACCAGTAACAGTTGAAGTACCATTAATTTCCTTTTGCTTACGGTTTACGTTAATACGTAAATCATAATGTTCTGGGTGGAAAGTTTCATAAAAACGTTTAACTGCCATATTTTTCCTCCTAATTAATAGATCATTTACTTTTAATTTTACCAAAATAAAGAAAAAAGCGCTCAAAAAAGGCTATTTCTTATTGATTGTAAGGATGACGTTTCAGTTCTGTAACATTGCTGTCATATTGAGCTTGTACTATAGAAGTATAGTCATTAAGAAATAAATAAGTTTTGAAAGAATTAATTAAATTTAATAAGGAATGAATACATCAATGAATAAACATGTTAAATCTACTTTAGTAAAAATCTTAGCTGCCTTAGCACTTGCCTTTGCTTGTGTTGCAGTTGCAAATGCTTTTTCTACCAATACTTCAACTACTCAAACTGTTCAAGCTGCAAGAAAGCTTTCAAAAGCTGAAAAAGCTGCTAAGAGATGGATCGCAATGCGCGAATCAGGTGGTAGCTACACTGCTAGAAACGGTGTTTGTTACGGCAAATACCAATTAAACATTGGCTACTTACATGGTAACCTTTCACCTAAGAACCAAGAACGTGTTGCTGATAATTACGTTTACGGTCGTTACGGTTCATGGGTTAACGCCAAGAGATTTTGGTTAGCTCACAACTGGTACTAAAATTAAATTCCTTTAATTCCCAAAAGCTAAAGAAAACCAGCTTAGTCCAATTGACTAAACTGGTTTTTGTTTTACTCAAAATTATCTTGCTTGATAAAACGATAAAGTGCAATGACTAAAACTAAGATCGAGCACGCCATCCCTACATAGGCCATTGTTCCAATGTGGACAGCATTGTTAGCAGCCTCACGGGCTACTTGATTTTCCATTGCATAGCCCACAACCCATTTACGCATTAATACTGGCGTCAAGACAAAACTAACTGTACTAATAATTGAAGTCACTAACGCTACATTACGCGAATATGGTTCTTTAAAGAACTGTGCTAATACGCAGAATGCTGGAGCAATCATCAATAGCAAGATCCACATAATAATCCAGCGCCCAGAACTTGAATTCATCATCTGCGCACTATTAGTGGCATAACGATATGAGCTCCAAAGCGATCCACCAGATAAGGTATTAAGCAAACTCAAGAAATAAGATCCACGTTGTCCATAAACACCACCATTATTGGACAGAATACCTTGAACAAGTTGGAAACTATCAGTTGATCCAGCCGATGAAAAATCGACCGACACAACTTGCTTCATATAAGTAGCTAAAAACATGGTAACTGAGCCACCTAATTCTAGTGCTCTTAACATGCTTAATTTTCTTGAAGCTTTCAGATGAAATTCCAGACTTAAAACTCGATCAGGATGGTGACTGTGACCAATGATAAAAATCCCTGCAATGACGATCAAGGCTAAGATAACCAATCCCCACCAGAATTTAATCATGGCGAAAAATAAGGCTAAAACAATAATCGCAACCGAAATATATGGTCGGTCAGAAAAAATATTCCAAAAGTTCAACTTAACATGATGGTAATTTTCCCTTGATGCATTTGCGACATTTTGATTAATAATCGGCTGAGGATTACTAATTTTTCTGCTGCGAAATTCTTCACGTGTTGTTGCTCTTGTCTTAGTATAATTGGTCCGTGAACGATCTGCGCCGGCTTGACCGTGCTCTTTTTTCATGCGATATTCACGCCGCGACATATGTGCCATAAACTGCAGCCCCCTTCTCAAAGCACTATAGTAGCACATTATCACTTTTTTGCTTGAATTAAGAATGAAATTTCAGAGAAAATTTAGCTTTGTTTTGCATGTGCTAAAATGAATATTAATAATTGTGCTTTTTTTTAGAAAGAGATGACTTTTTGACTAAAACTAAATCAGCAAAACTGCCAGCTGGTTGGCATATGGCCTTTTATACCTTATGGCTCGGTTGCTTTATCACTGGGATGGGCTATTCAATGACAATGCCCTTTATTTCACTATTTATTTCAGATTTGGGTAATTATTCTAAACTGCAAATCAATCTTTATTCAGGATTAGCTTTTGCAATGACTTTTATTGCCCAGGCAATAGTTTCACCATATTGGGGCGGCCTCGCTGATCGCAAAGGTAGAAAACTAATGTGTATGCGTGCTTCTGGTGTGATGGCTTTAACTATTACCCTAACTGGATTTGCACCCAATGCAATTTATATTATTGTAATGCGTTTTATTCAAGGTTCTTTTTCTGGTTATATTAACAACGCCACCGCTTTAATGGCAAGTGAAACGCCGCATGAACGTAGCGGCTGGGTCATGAGTCAAATGATGACGGCCGGGACTGCCGGAAATTTGGTTGGACCGCTATTAGGTGGTGCTCTCTCCAGCTTCTTTGGCAATATGTTTGGTGGCGCCTGGGGGTATCGGATTCCATTCTTCATTACCGGTGTTTTAATGTTCATCGTCTTTTTAGGTACAACGTTCTCAGTTCACGAAGACTTTACTCCAATTTCTCGTGAAAAGATGAAGCCAATGGGCGAAATCATGAAAAGCTTGCCTAGCGTAAAATTGATTGTGGTGATGTTTATTACTACCATGTTGGTACAATCATCAACCATGTCAATTGATCCAATTGTTTCATTATACGTAAAATCAATGATGCCTCATGGCGGGGATGTTGCCTTTGTTGCAGGTGTTGTTGCGGCAACGCCTGGTCTTGGAACGCTAATTGCGGCATCGCGAATTGGACACAAGATGGATGAAGTTGGACCGTTACGCGTATTGCGAATCGGCTTAGTCGTCGGTGCCGTATTGTTTGTACCAATGGCTTTGACTAATTCGCCTTGGGTACTAGCAGGACTGCGCTTCTTATTAGGGATTGCTAGTGCAGGGATGTTGCCAGCCGCACAGACGGTATTAACTTTAAACACACCAAGCGAAAGTTTCGGTCGAATCTTTAGTTATAACCAGTCATTTCAAGCAGTTGGTGCCGTGTTAGGATCGTTAATGGGATCGACTATTTCCGGTTTTTCAAATTATGCAACGGTATTCTGGGTAACTGGATTTACGTTACTGATCAACTTTGTGCTTGTTTTGATTTTTGCTTGGGGAATTTCTTATCGGAATAGATAGGTTAAGCATATTCCTAAAGTATGGAATTTAAAAATGTAATAAAAGACTCATGCCCGTCTGATAAAGCTTAAAAGCATGTAGTAAGCGGGGATCATCTTCGGTATATTGGGGTTTGCGCCCATGATATTTCCCCTGCTGTTTGGCCAGGAAAATCCCCTGTTGTTGACGCTCAATAATCCGCTTCCGTTCACTTTCGGCCTGATACTTATACAGTTCAATGATTAAGTTAGTCATCAGTTGACGCAAGTTAGGATCCGCAATCCCCGTCATGGACGGCAAATTCAACACATCTAGGGTGGCACCTTTGTTCTGAATGGTGTTCATAATCTTAGTTAAGTCCTGGTTGTTTCGGCCCAAGCGGTCTAATTCAGTAACCAGGACAATATCGCCTTCACGGATATAGGCCAGCATTTTTTGCAGTTCTGGCCGATTAGTGTTAGCCCCACTTAATTTATCCGTAAATAATTTATCAACGTCTTTTAAAGCCGCTAACTGTCGATCTAAATGTTGCTCCTTGGAACTCACACGCGCATAACCGATTTTAGCCATTTCCAATTCTCCTTTTGGACAGTTCTAATGAATACTTGTAATTCCTAGTATAGCACAGAAATAAAAAGGTTCTATGATAAATCCTGTTGATAGATTTCTATGATATTCTATCAATAGGATTTTTTGTATTAAAAAAGAGGCATAAGCCTCACTACATAAAATCCTTTGATACCACTCTTTAGAAATTAAGGTGTTTTGCTTATGTCCTCATACAATGATTGTATTAAATTTTCTCTGAATATTAAAGACCCACTGTTAGAATTTCGTAATCGCGATGCAAAGTTTTACCATGCAGTAGCTCATCTAGATCAATGTCTTAATTGTGGCTCAACTAATATCGTCCACAATGGTCATTTATATTCTAATGTGCGCTATCCTGCTTTAGATGCTAGCTTGCCTGTCTTTATCAGAGTAGCCAAGCAGCGAGTTATTTGTCGCGATTGTCATATGAATTCAATGGCTGAAACGGAATTAGTAGAAAAATACTGCTGTATCTCTAACGCCACTAAACGTAAAATTATTGGTTCTCTAACTGAAGATTGGTCCATGAAAAGCATTGCCAGACAAACTTCGACCTCAACCAACACTGTACAGCGCGTATTGGAGCGATACGGTTACTCTACCGTTGAAGATACCGATTGGCTGCCAGAATACTTAGCCTTTGATGAATTCAGAGGCGTTGGCAGACAGCTGCACTTTATCGCTATTGATGGTCATACTCATAAAATAGTTAAAGTGCTGCCTACCAGACTTAAGAAAGATATCATCAACTACTTCAAACGTTTTCCTCTTACGGTAAGAAACAAGGTCAAAACTGTAACTATGGATCTTAATTACTACTATGACATCATGGCTAAGGAGCTTTTTCCTAATGCTCAAGTAATTCTTGACCGTTTCCATATCGTTCAAATGCTCAATCGTTCTTTTAATTCTTGCCGTATTCAAGAAATGAAGAAGCACAAGAAAGGCACCAAAGAATATAACCTGCTTAAATATTATTGGAAACTGTATCTCAAACCATTTGAGGATCTTGAAAAAGTAAAGCCGTACCATCAACCAAGGCTAAAGGATACTCTGACTCAGGAACAAGTTGTAGCTGATGGACTCAGACTAAGTCCCGAGCTTGAGAACACCTACAATCTTATGCAAGATATCAGTAAAGCTTTAAGAGACAGAGATACCGATAAGCTCAAGGATTTAATCAAAAGCAAAGATCACGTTGGCAACATGATGCATACCACGTTGAATACTTTCAAACGAAATCTTCATGATATTCTCAACGCTGCTAAGTTTGATGAATCTAACGGCTGTCTTGAAGGTACAAACCGCAAGATTAAACAAATTGAGCGTACTGCTTATGGCTACGCTAATTTTACTCATTTGATAACTAGAATTCAGTTAGAAGAAAAAGGTGCCATTATCAAAGAAAAAGCATCAAGCTGGTACATAGCAGCTTGATGCTTAATCCAATTATTAAATTATAGTTGACTTCTATCAACACGATTTGACAGAGAGCCAATAAAAAAGGCCAATAGGGTATACCCTAATGACCTTTTTTGATCTATCAGCTGACGTCAACTTTCATCTGGTAAAAAGCCGTGTTCGACAATCAATAACTGGCGTGCCATCGTCTCAAACACGGACTGCAGATCTTCAAACTTGCGATAATGGCCACTGGCAATGAGTCTGGTGGTGACCGCCGTTTGTTGGGCGATTAAGGCAGAAACTACACCGAAAACGTCATCGACTGACAGGCCCTCACGACGAGGCAGCTGTTCAATTTTCTCGCGAAAAATGCGATCGATTTCAGCGGATATGGCAGTTGTTTCTTGCTGCACTTGTTGTCGCAACGGTTCGGGAAAATGCGGTAAATCAGCATAGGCTTGCATCATCAAGCGGTATTCAGCTGGGAATTTGAATTGTAGTTTCAACTCATACTTAACTGCAGTGGTCATCATGGCAGCCAAGCCAGGGGCATTCTGCCACTTTTTGGGGTCCATGTGATCATAAATTCGATGATAGGCATATTTGAAAGCGTCAAGATACAGCGCTTGTTTATTGCCAAAATAATGGAAGAGCAAGCCCTTAGATACTTGTGCTTGGTTGGCAATCTGATCGGTTTTGCTCTTGATGAAGCCTTGCTGGCCGAAAATTTCCGTCGCTGTTTTGAGGATTCGGGTGACCTTTTCAGGATCTGTCACAACATTTTTCATAGGTTCAAATCCTGACGGCGATAACCAGCAATGCCAAGAATAAATAATACTATAGCGCTAACAACCATCACGATTAGCCATGTTTGATCAACGTTTTCAACCGGTACATTGGCAATCCAGCCAAAAGGTGTGAAGTTGCCTGCGTGTTTTGGCAAATCAAACAATCCCCGGAAAATTTGAACGATCAGACCGGCTCCCATATACAGCCAGAATAGACTGCTTAAGCGTGGCCACAGACCGACTAGTGCGATGCCAAGGGCGATAAACGATATCACAGCCGGAACGCTAGCCACGAATAGGCGACCGAGGTACTTGAGCGGCAACGGGTGACTGAGAACAGTGTTCCCAGTGAAGAACAAGGCCAGCAGCCCAGCAGAAAGGACGAACACGCCTGCCAGCAGACCAAAGCAATAGTAGCTGACACTGATCGTGGTTCGCGTTGGCTTTTCGGCATGAATGACGCTCAAGTAACCAAGGTTGTCATCGCGTTTGAGTCGGAATGCCACTTGGACGCCAGCAGTCACGGCTAATGCGACGAAAATGCCGAGATACATGCCTAAGAATGACAGGACCATGGTCTGATTGGCAGCGTTGATTTGGCCAACATCTAGTATTTTACGATAAAGCGGATTCGTTTTAAGAATGTCGCCAACGCTGCCGAGCACACTACCCATGACGCCGCCAAACACCACGGCGCCGATTAACCACCCAGCAAATAATCTGCGCTCAGTTCGCCACAGTAAGGCAGGGATCGAGCGAAGCCAGCCGGCAGCTTTGGCTCGGCCGGTGCGTTCAGCAATAATCCCGGCGCCCAGATCGCGGTTGCGGGCAATCATGGTGGCGCTGGCCGCAAGCAGAATGCTGACCAGTAAGGCCAAACCTAAAGCCCAGACGTTGTTATCAGTATAGAAGTTTGCTTTTTCGAACCAACCAATTGGTGATAACCACGTCAGATTTTGATGCTGGATATCGGTGACCAGCCGAACCAAATAAGCGGCAGTCAGCACCATGTAGCTCAACATATTGGCTGTACGTGTGTTATTGGTTAGTTGCGCGAATAGCAACGCAATGGCTCCGAATAGCAAGTTGGCGATCACCATCCCCAGTGAAAACAGGAAGTCACCGTACAAGTCAGTACCACCCATGTTGACAGCGGCCAACGAGACAAAATAGAGGATACCCATTATGGCACTGTCGATGAGAAGCTCAAGCGAAGCGGCGGTGATGGCAGCCGTTCGCCCAACATTGCGAGCGCGAACCATTTCGAGCAAGCCACTTTCTTCTTGACCGCTGGTGTTGCGAATCATCAGCGGCATAACCCATAAGGCCTGCAAAATAATCATGAAGACGACCATCACACCAGCAAACACAATCGCTGTGTTATACGTGTCCACCTTTGGCATCGCGCCAAACATTGCCGCCATGCCCGGCGCTTGCAGCATTTTGACAATCTCTTTAGAGCCCGAGGCCCCGCCTGCAAAGTCTGCTTCCAATTTGCCAGCACCACTGGCAATCATCATGATCAAAATGACAAGCCAGATGAGTGAAAATTTTAGATTTTGTTTGAGGTTTGCCCGAAGCAGATAACCTGCGTTCCGATTACTGTGCCGCATGAGTCTCACCTTGCTTTCCATAATAACGCAGGAATAATTCTTCCAGCGTTGGCGGCGTTGATTGCATGTCGACCACGGTGTTGGCGGCCAGTGTGGTCATGATGGTGCCAAGCGCGTCTCGATCAGCGGTGAAAACCGCCTTGGTGTGCTCGGAATCGCGATAAGTGAGGTCGTGAACGCCAGCTTGCTTTGCCAAAGCAGTCATTGGGGTAGCGGTGGTGACTTCAATTTTGATCCGCGATAGATGCCGTAATTGATCAAGATTGCTGCTCTCAATCACACTACCATCACGGATGATAACAATTGAATCACACATTCGCTCGACTTCGGACAAAATGTGGCTTGATAGCAGCACACTTTTACCGGCTCTTTTCAGTTTTAAAACTTCTTGCTGGAAAATCTGTTCATTTAATGGATCAAGCCCAGAAGTGGGTTCATCAAAAATATACAAATCGGCATCTTGCGACAACGCAGCAATTAACGCTACTTTTTGACGATTGCCTTTTGAATAGGTACGAGCTTTTTTCTTCGGATCAAATTCAAAGGCCTTGATTAGTTCATCGGTCTTTTGATTATGCTGGCGGCCATTTAAACGTAGCAATAGGTCGATAATTTCGCCGCCAGAAAGATTTGGCCATAAATAAACGTCCCCAGGAATATAGGCGATGCGTTGATGAATCGCCGCATCATCCCGCCAGGCATCTTTGCCGAAGACGGTCACTGAGCCGCCACTCTTTTTTAATAAGCCTAAAATAACTCGAATGGTCGTGGATTTGCCGGCCCCACTAGGTCCTAGAAAACCCAGAACCTGACCGGGTGCCAACGTGAAACTGACATCTTTTAATGCGGCAAACTTGCCAAAGTTTTTTTGAAGATGGTCAAGTTCGATAATAGCTGTTGTCATTTTTGTCATCCTCCTTAAGGTCAAACTTGAAACACGTTTTAATATGTCGGTATCTGATCGACCTTTTCAGTATAGTCGCGATTGACTGACGAGTCAACGAATTATTGACTCGTCAGTCAATTTTTTTTGTGACGCCGGATTTACAATGTAAGTGCAACACCTAAATAACTAGACCAAAAAGGCCATGAAGCCTTAAACTTATAAGTGACAAAACCAATAAGTTAGGACGGACTTCATGGCCCAATCTAAAGATACCATCAAAAAATCTTAGAAACTGTTTAGTATCTTTTGAGAAGTAACCTGATAAAAGCTAACGAAACCATCATGAGACTAGTGTTGAGCTTACGCTCACAGTTACGCCATAAACGATGATAATTTCCCAACCAACTAAATGAACGTTCAATGAGCCACCGTTGGGGGATAACCGAAAATTGGTGTAACTCATTTCTTTTAACGACGATTACCTTGGCTGAGGTTAAACTGCTAATCTCATTGGCAAAATTTTGGCCGGTATAACCACTATCAACCATCATGGTTCGAACCAATTTAAACTGCTCTAAATTAAGGGTGACGAGTGCAATCGCCCCGTCACGATCAGTGATGTTAGCCCGGGTAATATGGATAGCTTGCGGGAATCCATTGATGTCGACGGCTAAATGGCGCTTAATGCCGGAAATTTTCTTGCCACCATCGTAACCCTTATTTTCAGCGGTAGCGGTGTTCTTAATGCTTTGGGCATCTAAAATGACGAACGAAGTTCGGGCTGACCGCCCTTGCCTTAATCGTCGATCAGCGACAATTTTTTTAAAACCTGAGTTAATAAAGCTGGTTTATCAGGGGTGGGGGCTTTTGACCAACTCATCCAATAGTAGTAAACGGTGGACCACTTTGGATAATCAGCCGGCAAATCACGCCAAGTACAGCCATTTTTAAGGACATAGAGCATGGCACAGAAGATATAGTAAGAAATAATTAACTAAATTAGATCATATTATTAGTCTTGATGTAATAATATGATCTTTTTATTTTCTTTTCGCCTATTTATTGAATACATATGACATAATATTAGTTAAGGAGGTGAAACTATGAAAGCTAATCAAGTAATGGAAATACTTCAAATTAGCCGCTCAACTTTGAAGCGTTATCGTGAAAAAGGTTTTATTAAAGCTGTTCAAAAGCCAACAGGTCAATTTGAGTTTGACGATGATTCGGTTTGGTTGTTTAAAAATAAACATACTCCTCGTCAGACTATTCTCTATGGTCGTGTTTCTACTTATAAGCAAAAACATGATTTAGCTAATCAAATGCAAGAATTACGTGATTTCGCTGAAAATAAAGGCTATCATGTCGATAATTCCTTTTCAGATATTGCCAGTGGCATCTCTTTTAAAAATCGAAAACAGTTCTTTAAATTATTAGACTTAGTTTTGGCAGGCAAAGTTGAAAGAGTAATCATTACTCATCAAGATAGATTGAGTCGTGTAGGGTTTGAGCTATTTGAATACTTGTTTAAAAACTACGGGACAGCGATTGAAACTATCTCAAATGAGCTGAATCCTAAGACTGATGAAGAAGAGCTGTTTGAAGAAATTATCAGCCTACTGCATTGCTTCTCTATGAGAGAATATTCTCATAGACGAGTGGAACGTAAGCTTATAGAAAGCACCTTAAATCAGAAAGGCGGTGAAAAAGATGGCAAAAAAGAATAAGCAAGTTCCTAGAAATGATCTGCAATATGAGCAATTAGCCAGTGAATATCTGATTAAAGCTAATCCGAAGCTTGATGAGTATTCTTTAGTAGCACACAATTTGTACAACCGTGCCCTTTTTGACTTAAGACAAGGTTTCTTTAAGAAAAGATATATTAAAGGCTATAGTCAACTCGATCAAATATTTAAAGAGCGTTATCAAAAGCGTGAGTTAATGCTTTATCATAGCTTAGGCTATGTCCAATCGGCACAACAGACTTTAAGAGAGGTCACAACTGTTTGGCAGGCATTCTTTAAAGCGCTGAAAGCCTACAAAGCTAATCCTAGTAAGTTTAGCGGAAAACCAAGATTGCCCCGTTATTTACGGGACAAACGCCATACCTTCTTTGTGACTAATCAGAACGCTAAAGTTAAAGATGGCTATTTGATTGTTCCAAAATTGGATTTAAAGCTAAAACTTGCGCCTAATATTGAAAAAATTGGACGCGTTGCTTTTAAACCTGTCGCTAATGGTTATAAAGTAATTGTTCCATATAAAGCCAATAAAGAAATTAAATACTTACCAGATAACGGTAAATATATTGGGATTGATCCTGGAATTGATAATGCTTTTGCTTGCGCTTCTAACACTGGTAATCGTCCACTACTCATTAACGGTCGTGGAATTAAGTCGGTTAACCAGTATTATAATAAAAAGCGTGCTGAATTAAGACAGCTTCAAGCTAGACACCATCAGCTTGAACGAATAATTAATACCAAACAAGGTAAGAAAGTTGTCTATCAA
Organism: Lactobacillus sp. UMNPBX12; assembly: GCF_002553955.1. NCBI lineage: Bacteria > Bacillati > Bacillota > Bacilli > Lactobacillales > Lactobacillaceae > Lactobacillus > Lactobacillus sp. UMNPBX12. The sequence goes on along the minus strand of NZ_PCYY01000003.1, from coordinate 23,140 downwards.
GATACCCAAGCCATGAAGAAAATTACCGCTTGGCGCAATGACAAAATTAGGCAATTTGCCCACAAAGCATCTAAACGTATCGTGGATTATGCGTTAAACTGTGAGGCAAACACAATTGTCATTGGTAAGAACAAATCATGGAAAAGAAGTTCAAATATGGGGAAAAGAAATAATCAAAACTTTATTGGGATTCCTCACCAGGTGATGATCGACATGATTAAGTACAAGGCTAATTTAGCAGGAATTACTGTTATTCAAACTAACGAAAGTTACACTAGTCAAACTAGTAGTTTAGATCATGAACAGCCTTGTTGGGAAAACGGCAATAAAAGCAGAAAGCGACAAGGTAAAAGCCCTGTTAACAGACGAATTAAACGTGGTTTGTTTAAAGCTAATGATGACCGCTTAATCAATGCGGATATTAACGGAGCTTTGCAAATAATTAGAAAAGTATTCTCGAATTTCCAAGTGAATGACGAGATAGCGGGCGTAGTGTTACGTCCAGTTAAATGGAGTCCTAAGTTTTAGGGCACTACTTAGCAAAGGAAATATAAATCTTATCCAAGTTTATCGGTTGACGCTTTTGTAAAGTTGTCCTTATAGTTTCTAAGCTAGCAAAAGTTTGGGAGTGTGCTAAAAAGGTTGAAAGCAGCTGTAAATATCACACAAAAAATATTTACAGCTCTTTATTATTTTCAATTTTTTACGCTACCATCTTTTCATAAATGCGATACATCCGATTATCATAAGCGCACATTGAAATGTCCAACTTATAACCTGAATTTTCTTTCTGCCACTTTTCAATCGCGTCAACTGCGATCTTAGTTGCATCTTCTGCAGGATAGCCATACACACCCGTAGAAATAGCTGAAAAAATTACGCTATGCAATCCCGCTTTCTTTGCCAAAGCCAGTGAATTATAGTAGCAAGAAGCTAGCATATGTGCATCACTAGTCTTGCCAGCATAAACTGGGCCTACTGTATGAATTACATATTTCGCAGGTAAATTATAGCCATGTGTTATCCTTGCTTCACCTGTTGGACAACCATGCAAAGTCATGCATTCTTCAAGCAAACGTGGACCCGCTGCTCTATGAATGGCACCATCAACGCCGCCACCACCAAGTAATGAATTATTAGCAGCATTAACGATCGCGTCGGCTTTCATCTTAGTAATATCGCCTTTAATAATTTTTATGTCTTTCATAATTATGTCCTTAGAAATAACCAATATTTCTTTCTACCACCATTCTAACACCAATAATATTGGTTTGATCCAAAAAAGAATACAAAGCATCCCGTTATTTTTATATTACGAACTTGAATTGATTTCTATCTTTAGTATCCTAATATTAAGTTTAGCGTTATAGGAGCAATGAAATGAAAATTCTACGACGCAGTTTATGCATCATTTCGATCATCTTATTTTCTTTTGCTTTAAGCATTCTCATTCCTAGTGTTCAAGCTAGCAAAATAATTTTAGATGATCTCATCATATTTTTATATCTAATTGGAGTCATAATCCTAGGTATTCTATTGTTGTCTAACAGATTCGATTACCTATCACTCAGTCTAAGTATAATCTTGCTACTCACTACCATCATTACTTGGATCAGATTCCTAATGATTAGCATTATTTATACTTTTTTTATAGCTTATCTGAGTATATGCTTACTAACAATTTTTATTGCTAAAAGGATTAAGAAATAAGTCACTATGTTTTCTAAGAAAGAACTAAAAATCATCAATAACGCATTAATTATTATCTATTTGCTTTCAGTCGGCCCAACATTCATCTTCGGTTTTACTAAATCAAATGATTTCACAAGTACTTTCTTTTTAATTGCAAATATCATTTTAGTCTGTTTATTCATTATCATTGCTATCAGAATTGCTAAAATCAATTTCAGGCTAAAGACACAATATTATCTACTAGGCTTCATCACTCTTATTTCAATAATAGAACTAGCCTACCCTGGACTGACATTAAATGAACGCATTAGCAATTATTTTGCTATCGGCAATATTATTTTAGGCTTGCTAACTACTAAAATCTCAAAGAAATTAGTTTAAATATAGGACACAAAATGAAATATCTGACAATTCCAAGATTAATTAACAGTATTTTGATTACTTTACGTCATACTGCTATAAATTATTGAATTCTTATTACTTTAAAACTACATCAGGTATTTTCAATCATTCAATAAAAAATAAGACTAGCACTAAGCCAGTCTTATTTTCTATTAATCAACTATTCTTTGGGTGAGAATTGCCATACTGTTCCATCTTGGCTACGGTATGAGCCATCACTCATCTTTGTAAATATAAAGACAACTTTTTTCGTCCTAATTGTGTAACCGTTTTTTGATTCAGTTGTATCAACTCGGCCCAAATCAGCCTTAACACCTGTTTGGGGTGGATTATTTTTCTTAGTAGAATATGCTTGTAAAATTTCTTTATTAAGTTTAGTCTTCTTTTGCTCAGAGTTGTTACTATTTTTAGCAACTAAAATAGCATGATTCTTTGTAAAATACAGATCAAACCAATTACTTAAGCGATTTTCTGTGTTGTCTACTGTTAATATTCGATTAACCCAGTTTTTAGGTACCGTTGTTTGATTATTGTAGAAAAACATTCCACCAATAACTGCTACAAGTACTGTAACTACTGCAATTACGGATAACGTCATTTTCTTTTTCATAATACGTTTCCTCTTAAATTCAGCATTAATTATTTGGCACTAAGCCTCTCGAAATAAGTCTTACATTTCCTGAATACATGCTAACCCATCGGTTTCTATTTGTTTTAAAATTGTGATCCATCCAGGTACTGTTTCTATACAAATAGCCACTGTAGGCACCATCATTTAATAAACCTTAGACGGAGTTGTATTAAGTAAATTCATAGCATCAACTTTGCTTGAAAATGTAAGTAAAGTTGTACCAACTAATCCTACTAGTGATAATGAAACTAGTTTTCTTGAAATTGATTTCATTTTTATACCTCCATACATTATCTTTATACAGATAAAGTACCTTCACTCTCTGGCCAAATCATTATTATTTTCTCCTTTCGTATCTTGATTATCCCATGAAACTCTAATATTACTTCTAAAGTTGCGTATCACAAAACTACTCTTTCCAATTAGTCACCCTATCTTCATATCCTAGAGAAATAAGCATGGCTTTTACTTCTTTAGCTTTTGCTATATTTCCTTCATACAAACATTTATAGAAACTCCCACATGCCTTATAAAAAAGAAAATGATTAGTATTGTTCAAATTCAGTAAGTAATCTAAACAATTTTTAACCTGATTTCCTTTTAAGCCATAATTACGCCAGCAATAAAGGTAATTGATACAAATACTTGCTATCCTATCTTCATATTTCTCTGAATATAAAACCTTCTCATTGTAATGTTTCAAAAGAAAACTAATATAATCATCTGCTTGTTCTGTAGAAAAAACAGGAATACAGTTAGCGAATAATCGCAGCATATCAATATTTTCTACCCAGTTATCTTTTGCATTAAATTCAGCAATAATTGTACTTTTGAATTCGTCACCTAACCTATCCAATTGATTTCGTACAATTGCTACTGCAACAACTACTCTGTACTTAAATATTCTGCTATCAGATAATTTCATTACTTCTTGCAAACATTCTTCGATTTTTTCTTTATTTGAACCATTAAATGCACTTTTCAGTTTGTTTTCAAGTTTTAATTCAATTAAGTCCTCTTCTGATAAAAAATCATCTTTAATTTGTTCCAAAAACTGATCTACATCAATATGATGGGCAAACAAGATCTTAAATAGACTTTCTGCAGAAATTCCTTCTATTCCTCGTTCAATTTTAGAATAATGGCTTTTATGAATTATTCCTTGAATCATTTCATCTTGCGTTAGTCCTAAGTGTATTCTTTCTTGTTTCAAGGCTTCACCGATAGTCATCTTTCATCCCTCCAATTTAACTTCAACTATACTATCTTTTTAATTTTCTCTCCATGCAAAAACGCCTTGCCCGAAAGCAAAGCGTTTTTTAGCATAAGCAATTTTTGATTAACCCTTATCTGCACCTGCAGTAATTCCGTTAACGTAGAACTTCTGCATGAAAACGAACAAGATAGTAATAGGGATAGCGATGATTACACACCCTGCAACGAATTGAGCGAAGTATGCAGTCGCGTTACCTTTAGCTGTGTGCACCATGTTATACAAACCATAAGCAACTGTATAAGTCTTAGCATTTCCTGAGGTTGAAAGAATAATACCTGAGAAAATGAAGTCTGTCCATGGAGCGATGAAGGCAGTCAAAGCAGTATAAACAATCATTGGCTTTGAAAGTGGCAAACCAATATGTAAGAATACTTGCCACTTAGTAGCACCGTCGATTTCGGCAGCTTCGTCGATTGACCGAGGAATAGTATCAAAGAATCCCTTAGCAACGTAGAAGCCTAAGCCGGCACCACCAACGTAAACCAATAACAACCCGAAGAGGTTTAACATGTTAAGACCCTTCAAGATATAGTACAAAGCAATCATTGACATGAAGCCTGGAAACATCCCTAAAACCAATGCAATTTGTAAGAATGGTTTTCTGAATGCAAAGCGAAGTCGTGATAAAACGTAAGCAACTGAAATAGTTAAGAAAGTTGAAATTACCATTGAAAGCAATGAAATAACTAAAGTATTAATGATCCAGTTACCAAATGGATATTGTGGATTAGTAAAAATCCCAATATAGTTTTGCAATGTGAATTTTTCCGGCCAGAAGGTCGAAACGAATCCAGTATCATTGAATGAAAAACTTGCTAAGACGATCCAGACAATCGGTAAAATCCATAGAATCGCTAAAACAATTAATAGGATATACCGAAAGATTAATGAGAGCCGTCTTTGATTTGAATATGACTTCATGTCTAGCCCTCCTTAAATGCATTAGTACGACGATATGCAATCAGTGAAACAGTTGCACTAATAATGAAAATTAAGATACCCAATACGGCACTGGCGTTATAACGCTGTTCCTGACCGAAGGTCAAGTTATATAACCACGTTACTAGCAAGTCAGTCGATCCGGCACCATTATACTTACTGTTCATTGGTGCACCACCTGTCAGCAAGAAGATAACATTGAAGTTGTTGATGTTACCAATAAATTGTTGGATAAGTGAAGGTGCCATCACAAATAAAATTTGTGGAAAAGTGATTGAACGGAAAATTTGTGCAGCATTAGCACCATCAATCTTAGCAGCTTCAATTTGATCTTGTGGCAAGTTTTGAATAATCGCTGTTGAAACCAACATAGAAACTGGTATACCGATCCACATGTTAACAAGAATAACGGTAATTCTTGCAACTAATGGAGAAGCTTGGTTGTCAATAAAGTGAATTGGCGAACTAATCCAGTGCAAGTTCATCAAGATGTTGTTTAAAGCACCTTGGTAGTCCAAGAATTGAGCCATCATCAATAATGATACGAATTGTGGGACAGCCCAAATAATTACGAAGACAGTTCTCCAGAATGCCTTGTACTTAATACCTTTTGATTCAATCAATAAGGCAAGCAGTACTCCGAAGAAGAAGGTAGTAGCAGTAGCAGCTACAGCCCAAATCAAAGTCCAGCCTAAGACTGGGAAGAAAGTACCAGCTAAGTCACCACTCAAAACATTTCCAAATGCTTGGAAACCTGTCCACGAGAAAGCGATTGGGTGTTGACGATCATAGTTGGTAAAGGCCATTGAAATCATGAAGATCGTTGGCAAAATCGTAAAGAACAAGATACCCAATAATGGAATAACCATCAAGGTTGCGTGTAACCGAGTATCAAGCAAACTCTTAAGTTCTTCAACGTTAGTTGGAATATGGTCCCCATCACGCTTCAAAATATAATTATGTCTAGTTGAGCGTAAGTTGACAATGTATAGATAAATGATTGCTACACATAAGATCAAGGCCAATACACCGAATAACAAAATCAAAACTGAGTTTGATGGTTGCTTGGTTACATAAACGCCTTGTGCGGCATCATAAACAACTTTTTTGGTTTTAATAGTACCTAATGTAGCTAATGAATTTAAAGTAGGGATACCACTGAGGATAAACCAAACAATAAAGATAATTTCTGAAAGTAAGAATGAAATACCTTTTACCCATTGTTTGTTTGCCAAGGCGTTACTACCCATTAAGAAGAATGATAACTTGGTAGCAATGTCACCTTTTGACCAAACCTCGCGATATGTTGCTTTAGGAGCTACATGCTTTTTCTTTAGAAACATAACTTCTCCCCTTCTTAGGCAAAAAGGCTGGACAATTTTTATTTAGCCCAACCCTTGCTTATGCTTTTAGCAAATTATTTCTTTTCAATGTTCTTAGCGAGCTTAGCAAGTTGTGGCTTGTATTGTGCTGGCTTAATCTTGCCGTCGTAAGTACCACTGATAAGTGGAGCTGCACCATTCCAGAATGCGGCCATTTGTGGAAGCTTAGGTTGCAATACTGAGTTACCTGGCTTAGCCATTTCGATTACAGCTTCAGCAACCGGGTCACTCTTAACAGCACTTGAGTTGACAGCGCTCTTCAATACTGGAATTTGACCAGCGTTCTTATGAGCAATTAATTGTGACTTCTTGTTAGTAATGTAAGCAGCTAAATCTGAAGCAGCCTTAGCATTCTTGGTGTTAGCATTAACTGCGAAGCCTTCAATACCAAGGAATGCTTCCATTTGTACGCTCTTACCACCAACTTCAATCTTAGGATACTTAGCAACTGCGAAGTTCTTACCCAAGATCTTCTTGATATTAGCAGCGTTCCAAGGACCGTCCAAAATAGCTTGTGCGTTACCCTTCTTCAATTGGTTCAAAGCGTTTGAAGTTTGCATTACGCCCTTGTTCTTCTTTTGAGCTGCGTACCACTTCAAAGCATTAATACCGTTTTGTGAGTTGAAAGTTGAGCCCTTAAGGTCTTCACCATTCTTACCGTAAAGTGTAGTACCTGCTGAGAACATTACTGGCCACATTACGTAAGCGTTAGTAAAGTCGGTAGCTACAACACCCTTTGAAGTTAAAGTCTTCCAGTCCTTAACGTCGTTAGCTGATAACTTAGACTTGTTGTAGTAAATGGTTTGAGCTTGTTGTGCGTATGGGAATGCGTAAACCTTGCCCTTCCAAGTTACACCCTTTGAAGCAACATCGACATAGTTGTCTTGGATATCCTTAGTTGCTGATGGTGAAAGTGGGTTAATGTAACCAGCTTCAGCCATTTGACCTAATTGATCGTTAGGAACTTCAAAGACATCAGCAGCCTTTGATGGGTCCTTACCAACGTCTGTCTTAGCGTTAGCTGAACCGTTAGGACTTTGAACTACACGAACCTTAATATTCTTGTTCTTCTTAGTAAAGTCCTTAGCAATTTGCTTGTAGTAAGGAACTTGTTCAGTATCCACCCACAGAGTCAAGTTAGCCTTCTTGTTTGAATTACTGCTACTTGATGATGAATTACTTGAGCCGTTTGAACATGCTGCTAATGATAATGCAGCAAGAACAGCAGTACTACCTAAAGCCATTTTCTTCCAAATCTTCATGACTTTTTCCTCCTAAAAAATCAAAACAATAAACAATTCTTAACAACAGTAGCTTCTGCTACATATGGTTGTAAGCTTAATTAATAATTATCTGTACTGCGTTTTCAGTACCAGATTAGTTAACAATCGCCTTGGTGGAATCTTTATCAAAGAAGTGAGCTTTGTTAACATCAAAGCCCATCTTAACCTTGTCACCTGGCTTGTGATAATCACGTGAATTTACAATAGCAGTAAATTCAGTACCATCAACTTCTTGGTGAAGCTGAATAGTTGCACCTAGAAGCTCTGAAACAACAACCTTTGATTCAATTACTGAATCTGGCCATGTTTCCATAAATGCTTCTTCTGAGTGAATATCTTCTGGACGAATACCGAAGACCAAGTCTTTATCGTTGTAGCCCTTTTCTTCCAGCAGTTTTGCCTTACCTTCAGGAATACCAATATTCAAGCCTTTGCCATCAGAAATTCGACCGTCCTTGTAGTGAACATTGAAGAAATTCATTTGTGGGGAACCAATAAATCCGGCAACGAACATGTTAACTGGCTTGTTGTAAACTTCAAGTGGTGAGCCGATTTGTTCAACTCTACCAACAGACATTACAACAACTCTATCAGCCAAAGTCATCGCTTCAGTCTGATCGTGGGTAACATAAATAGTTGTAGTACCCAAGTCTTGGTGAAGCTTAGCAATTTCAGTACGCATTACCACACGCAATTTAGCATCCAAGTTTGATAAAGGTTCATCCATCAAGAAGATAGGTGCCGCACGAACGATTGCCCGTCCTAATGCAACACGCTGTCTTTGACCACCGGACAAAGCACCTGGCTTCTTATCCAAGTACTCTTCAAGGCCTAACATCTTAGCTGCTTTTTTAACCTTTTGATCAATTTCATCTTTAGGCGTGTGACGCAACTTTAAACCGAAGGCCATGTTGTCATAAATGGTCATGTGTGGATACAAAGCGTAGTTCTGGAAAACCATCGCGATGTGTCTATCCTTTGGAGCAACATCATTCATTACTTTATGATCGATTTCCAAAGTACCCTTACTGATGTCTTCCAAACCAGCAACCATTCTCAAAGTAGTTGACTTACCACAGCCAGATGGACCAACGAAAACGATGAATTCCTTATCCTTGATATGTAAGTCAAAGTCGTTAACAGAATATCTGTCGTTACCTGCATATTTTTTGTAAATATGGTTTAAATCAACCTCAACCATTGTTTCCCCTACTCTCTAACTTTTATTTTTCATTAAAAACTTTTTCAATCTCACTAAGTTTCAAATCTGCAGTTGTTGGTACGATGTAGTCAGCTTCTTTTAAAAGTTCCTTATCACCAATACCAACTGCAAATTGACCAGCGGCTTTAATTGATTCCACACCAGCTTTAGCATCTTCAAAACTAATTACTTCATCAGCCTTAAGCCCTGCAATTTCTTGTGCTTTTTCATAAATTTCAGGATCTGGCTTACCGTGATGCAATGTGGCAGGATCAACGATGCCATCGAATTCATCCATAATGCCTAATCTGGTCAAAATCTTAGGTGCATTCTTAGAAGCTGAAGCAATTACCATCTTAAGGTTTTGCTTTTTAGCATCTGCCAAAAGTTCTGGAATTCCTGGCAAGATATCCTTTGGTGTCATTGTTTCAACTTGCTCAACGAACTTGGAATTCTTTTCTGCAGCGAATTTTTCTTTTTCAGCTTCAGTATATTTATCTTCTTGACCACCATATTTCAGAATCAATTCCAATGAATCCATTCTTGAAATACCACGTAAGCTATCAAGTTGAGCATCGTTTAAAGTAATGCCTAATTCTTTTGCCAAGTTGTTCCAAGCTGTTAAGTGAAACTTAGCTGAGTTAGTTAAAACACCATCTAAATCGAATAACAATCCTTTAAGCATTTGTAGTTTCACCTTCTTTAAGAGTAACTTTCTTATCGTGAACTAATACATCAATATCTTCACCCTTAAGCAAAGTAAGCTTAGTTCCTTCATGATCAACATAAACTTCGATCAAGCGACCACGGTAGTTGATCTTGAAGCTGTAGTGATCCCAACCTTCAGGAACAAATGGGTTAAACTTCAATTGGTTGTGATCGTAACGCATGCCTGCGAAACCTTGAACAATTGTAAGCCATGAACCACTCATTGAAGTGATGTGCAAACCATCAACGGTGTCGTTGTTGTAGTTATCAAGGTCAAGACGAGCAGTTCTTTGGTAAAGCTCAACAGCCTTCTTTTGCTTGCCAAGTTCAGCAGCTAAGATTGAGTGAATACATGGTGAAAGTGAACTTTCGTGAACTGTTAATGGTTCGTAGAAGTCGAAGTTCTTTTCCTTTTGTTCCATAGTGTATTCATCGTTCAAGAAGTAGATACCTTGTAAAACATCGGCTTGCTTGATGAATGGTGATCTCAAGATCTTGTCCCATGACCAGTGTTGGTTAATTGGACGTTGATCTTCGATTTCGCTAACTGGACGAATATCCTTGTCTAGGAAGTCATCTTGTTGTAAGAAGATGCCTCGTTCCTTGTCTTCTGGTAAGTACATGTTATCTACGATGTCTTGCCATTTAGCCTTTTCTTCGTCAGTTACGCGAACTCTTTCTTGAGCTTCCTTAGTAGCAAGTGGCAAACGTTCCAAAGTGTATTTGAGAAGCCATCTTGCCATGGTGTTGGTGAACCAGTTGTTGTTTACGTTGTTTTCGTATTCATTAGGACCCGTTACACCGTGCATTACGTACTTGTTACGCCACTTTGACCAGTGAACTCTAGCTGCCCAGAATCTTGCGGTACCAACTAAAACGTCCATACCTTCGTTCTTAACGTAGCTGTCGTCGCCAGTGTAATCAGTGTACATAGCAATTGCGTGAGGAATGTCCGCATTTCTGTGAATTTCTTCAAAGGTGATTTCCCATTCATTGTGACATTCAATCCCGTTGAAGGTAACCATTGGGAACAATGCACCTGGTAAGCCTTGTTCTTTAGCGTTATGGTATGCGCCTGGCAATTGATCGTGACGGTATTGTAAAAGTGCCCGAGTAACACTAGGATCAGTAACACATAAGTACATTGGAACAATGTAGGCTTCAGTATCCCAGTAAGTAGCACCACCGTATTTTTCACCGGTAAAACCTTTAGGACCAACGTTAAGACGTTCATCTTCACCGTAATAAGTCATGAATAATTGACAAATGTTAAAGCGGATACCTTGTTGAGCGGCATCATCACCAGCAATTACAACATCTGATTTGTCCCAGCGCTTTTGCCAAACGGCTTCATGATCAGCTAAGTTTTCTTCAAAACTCTTAGCTTGAAGCTTGGTCATCAATTCAGCTGCCTTAGCATCTTGATCATCTGGTTTGACGTCGCGACTAGTAACAACAATGACATCTTTTTCAAGATCGTAGCTTTCGCCTTCATTTAACTCAACTGAAAGCTTTTCATGAAGTTGGGCTGCTTCAGTTGAAACATCACCCTTAACTACTTGACCATTATGACGAAGACTTTGCTTAAGGAGGACTGTAAATTGTGGAACCTTGTATGGGTTAGCCTTAGTTTCAACCTTAATAGTTCTTGCTTCAGCATTTTCACCTAAAGGCATCCAGAATTTTGCATCGTAGTTACTGTCTTCGTTAACAACAGTTCCATCAAGTGCTGCATCAAAGTCGATCTTAGCTTTACCACTTAAAACGGTAGCCTTAACTTTAATTAAAGCTGCTTCTTTTAAGGTAATATGTAAAAACCTTTCGAATTCGAATTTAACCTTAGTATCCTTACCTTCATAAGTAAAACTTCTAGTCAGAAGACCTTGGTGCATATCAAGTGCTAAGTAGAAATCACTAAACTTAACTTTAGCTAAGTCAAGTTTTTCACCATTAATCGTAATTCCCATGTTGATGAAACTTGGTGAGTTAGGAACCTTACCAAAGTACTTTGGATATCCGTTCTTCCACCAACCAACACGCGTCTTATCAGGGAACCAAACACCAGCAAGGTAAGTACCTTGTAAGCTGTCACCTGAATAGCCTTCTTCAAAGTTTCCTCTCATACCCATGTAATCGTTGCCGATTGCAGTCATACTTTCTTGCAATCTTTTATCTTTTGGTTCGAACTTATGGGTAACGACCTTCCAAGGATCAATTTCAAAAATTCGTTTCATATATTCTATCTCCCGTAATATTCGAGGTTCTCTCTTGTTTACGCTTTCATTATCCTTTAGTTGAAAGCGGTTTACAATATTAAATCTGCTGTTACCGTTATCAGGATTAGTTAATAGAAAAAGAAGGTAGATCTTAATCTGCCTTCTTTTTTTGCTTATTAAAAGTAACTTTTAATGAACACTCACTACAAAGCCTTTTGGTGCCAATTGATTATTCTCATAATCTTGACTAAACGTGTTCTCACAATTGATCTCTACTGGATGATCGGTCGTGTTAAAGTATGCTTTAATGCTTTCATTCCCCTCACGATCGACCTCAATTAACCCATTCTCTGTTACGTGTAACTTAATTCGACCTTTACCAAAAGTTTCATCATGTTGCAAACGAAAGTCAATCAATTGATGAACTCGTTGCCAAACCGGGCCGTCTTCTTTTGCCCAATCCATTGGTTTACGACAATCAGGATCGTTGCCACCAGTCATACCCATTTCAGTTCCATAATAAATGCATGGACTACCCTTTTGCATAAATTCAAAAGCTAAGGCTTGCAAAGCCAAATCTTGGTCTCCATTAGCTACTGTCAAAATTCGGGCTGTATCGTGTGAATCAAGCATGTTCATCATGGCTGCATTGGTAGCATCCCGGTATTTCATCAACTGGTCGGTCAAACGACTAGTTAATTCTTGTGCTGACAGCTTATGCTTGAAAAAGTGATCTTCAATCTGCAATGTATATGGATAATTCATTACGCCAGTAAACTCATCACCGTTAAGCCATGGCTGAGCTGAGTGCCAAACTTCACCTACAATATAAAAGTCTGACTTGATATCAGTAACGGCCTTGTGGAATTTCTTCCAGAAGTGGTGATCAACTTCGTTAGCCACATCTAGCCGCCAAGCATCAATATCAAAATATTTTACCCAGTAAGTAGCAATCTCTAACAAGAAATCCTGTACTTCTGGATTAGCTGTGTTCAGCTTTGGCATATGCTTTTCAAAGGCAAAAGTATCGAACTTAGGACTACCCTCACCCTTTAATGGATCGCGGTAAGGTTCAACTGGATATTCATTAATGTGGAACCAACTAGCAAAACGAGAACTTGGACCATTTTTAACAACATCTTGCCATTGCATTGATTGATCACCCAGGTGGTTGAAAACCGCGTCCAGCATGACCTTCATTCCGCGGGCATGAGCTTCATTAACAACTTTCGCAAATAAATCCTTGTCGCCGAATGCCGGATCAACTTGCAAATAGTCAATCGTATCATATTTATGGTTAGAACTGGCTTTAAAAATAGGACAGAAATAAAGGCCATTAACACCCAGTTTCTTCAAGTAATCTAGATGGTCAAGCACGCCTTGCAGGTCACCACCATAGAAGTCTTCGCGGCCAGGATGATCCTCCGGATTCCACGCTTTAACCCCTTGGGGATCATTAGACTTATCACCGTTTGCAAAACGTTCTGGAAAGATTTGGTACCAAACAGTATGCTTAACCCATTCTGGCGTTTTCACCATATCAATTTCATGGCAATATGGCACTTTGAAATAAGAACCATCTTCCATAATGGCCTTGTCTACATCACCGCTAATTGCACGATCACCGACAACTACACTAGTGCCATCACTGCCAATTACTTCAAAGGTATACTTCAAGCGATGATATGGTGCTTCAAGCGTAATGCCCCAATGATCTTCACACTGCCCTACGCCAATTTTTTCCATCTCACATGTTTTAGCCTGTTCAAGTGGCAAATAATTATCGCAGTAGTGAACAATTACTTTTTTAACGTCATTTTTAGCACTGTGAAAACGCACGCGAACATGACTTGGATCAACTACAAAACTATCTTCACTTTCAGTTCGGTGTCTTAAAGCTGCTAATTGCATATATTAATTCTCCTTTTTCAACACAACACCTGCATAAGGCATCAAAGTTAATTTTTCATTAGTTAATTGATATTCTCCCGCTTTTAGTGTTGCAACAGTATAACCGGCTGGTATTTCAACAGTTGTCTTTTGATCACTCAATGAAACAGCTACAATGGCACTTTCATCATGTAAATCACGTTGATAAACATAGCTATTCTTATCCGTTGAAATCATATAATACGTTCCAGTCTGGAATAAGGCTTCTTTTTTGAGTTCCAGCAGTTTTTTGTAAAAATTAAACATGCTGGTGGTATCGTTAATCTCGTTAGCTACGCAAGCATCATCCTGTTTAATACCTGTTATCCATGGTTTAACTTCACTAAAACCATGGTTCTCAGTTGCATCCCACGGCATTGGACCACGGGCCGGCAATTTATGTGTTTCACTAACCATAGCTAAGGCCGCATCTTTGCTCAAAACTTTTTCTGCATCCTTTAACCATGGCGCTACAGTTTGATCTTCGAATTGATCTGCACTAGTGAAATGTAGATTCTTTAACCCTAATTCTTCACCGTAATAAATTACTGGAATTCCGCGTTGCAAATACATCAACATCGCCAAGCTCTTAGCCTGAGTCTGTGTTCTAGCTACGCGTGTAGCCAAACGGGCCATATCATGATTATTCCAATAAAGAGTAGGCTGCGATACGCCTGCTAATGTTTGTTGCCAAACCACTTGATTTTGTTTAAAGGCCGTCAAGTCTAACTTTTTAGGCTGATATTGCTTTGAAAAACGCTGATCACAATTAGAATCATCATCGGTAAAGTACCGGAAGGTAATTACACTATCCATTAGGTGATTACGCTTAGTCGTGTAATCAACAGCTAGATTGACACTAGCACTTGCAGCTTCACCTAATAAAAGCGTATCTGGATAATCCTGCTTAATCTGCTCACAGAAAGGCCGCATCCATTCCTGCACCTGTGGTAAGTTAGCGAAAAATGGTTCCGCAACAATTGGCTTGTTCACGTCCCCATCTCCAGTTGGATAATTTTGTCGCAAATCTGCCTTGCCAATATGGATAAAAGCGTCTAAACGCAAACCATCAATTCCCTTTTTTAGCCAATATTCTGCTACTTCAAGCATAGCGTGACGTACTTCGGGATTTTTCCAATTCAAATCAGGCATCCGTTTATCAAACAAGTGAAAGTAAGATTGACCTGTGCCTGCTGGATCTGGCTCCCATACACTGCCACCAAAGAATGAACCCCAGTTATTAGGTCGCTTGCCATCATGACCAGCGAAAATATAGTAGTCTCGATAAAGGCTATCGGGGTTCTTGATGGCATCTTGGAACCAAGGATGTTGATCAGATGTATGATTCAAGACAAAATCCATGATGAGGTGGATCCCTGCCTTATGCAAATCCTTGATTAAGTTTTCCATATCTTCCATGGTCCCCATATGAGGATCGATTGCAAAATAGTTTGAAACATCATAGCCGTTGTCTACTTGTGGTGAAACAAACACCGGATTTAGCCAAACAGCGTTAACTCCTAGTTTTTTCAAATAAGGGATGCGTTTGCGAATACCATTAAGGTCACCAACGCCATCGCCATTGCTATCTTGAAAAGACTTAGGATAAATTTGATATATAATTGCGTGATCGTACCAATGTGCCATAATTAATTTCCTCCACGCATAGTTTAAGGGAAATGAGAAACCGTTTTCAACATCATATTTATTGTTAGCGGTATCAAAAAAGCACAACTCAAATTTGAATTGTGCTCTTTGCTTACTTCTTTTTAAATATCATGTTCCAAACATTCCGCCACTTGCTGCCTTTCTCCTGCAAATCAGCCACTGGCTGCGTTACCTCAATACAGCCAAGATATTTTCCTTGATCATTATGCAAACTATAAAAGGCAATGTTCACCGGAATCCCATCTTTATGAATCATAATCGACAATTTACCACGTTTGCCTTCGTGCATCTGCTTTAAAACTGCCTTAACATGACCTTGACTGTGACCGGGATGAACTTCAAAGACAGTTTTGCCGATATCTTTTTCAGTTCGCTTAAACAAACGATGTTTATTCATCGATGACCAAACAACCACGTCATTTTCATCTAAGACATCCATTTCTTGGGGAATAGTCTCAAAAATAGCATTTAACTGCTCAACGCTTAAACTGCCACCTACTAATTTAATATTATCTGTCATTTACTTTGCCAACCTTACAACCTCACGGGCAATCATCAATTCTTCGTTGGTTGGCACAATCATGGCCTTTACCTTAGAATCTGGCTTAGAAATAAACTTTTCACCATCAGTATCATTGGCCTTATAATCAGGCTCCAAGCCTAAGTAACGCAATGATGACATTACGCCGGCCCGAACGCCGGGATCATGTTCACCAATCCCAGCAGTAAAGACAATACCATCGATACCGTCAAGTTCTGCCGCATATGCACCAACATAACGGACAACGCGGTTAACAAAAATCTTTCTTGCCAGCCATGCATGCTTATTTTTACTTGCTAACAGATCCCGCATATCAGAGGAAACGCCTGATACACCGAGCATCCCCGACTTATGGTTTAACATATCAACGGCTTTTTCAATCGTCATGCCGGTCTTTTGCATAATATATTCAAGGGCTGATGGATCAAAGTCGCCGCTACGTGTTCCCATTGCTACCCCAGTCACAGGACTAAAGCCCATTGAAGTATCAAGTGACTTGCCATTTTTAACCGCAGTAACTGAAGAACCAGAACCTAAGTGACAAACAATCAATTTTACTGTATATGGGTTCTTGCCCATCATGCGCGCCGCTCTTGGAGCAACATAGCTAACAGAAATGCCGTGAGCACCATACTTACGAATACCATATTTTTCATAATACTTATATGGAATTGGATAAAGATAATTAACTTGATCAAGACTAGTATGATATGACGTATCAAATACTGCCACTTGTGGCACATCTGGAACAATCTTCATAAAAGCCTTAATCCCCATTGCTTCTGGCACATTATGCAAAGGGGCTAATTCACCTAAATCAAAAATTTGTTGCAGCTTTTGCTTATCAATTAAGACGGAATCTTTAAAGGCTTCGCCCCCGTTAACCACTCGGTGTCCAACTCCAAATAATTCGTCTAAGTTCTTTAAAACATGAAACTTCTTTAAATTTTCAATTAACAAGCTTACAGCTGCTTCTTGGTCTGGAATTGAAGTATTTTTAATATATTCTTTGTCGTCGTTCAACTTTATTTTAAAAACAGCATTGTCCATTCCTACACGATCAGCCATCCCTGAAGCAATAACTTTTTCGTCTGGAAATGAAAAAAGCTTATATTTAAATGATGAACTACCAGAATTTATTGCCAAAACTTTTTTCATAATCGTGACCTCTATTCATATTTTATCTCTCAATAAATTGCCTCTTGTTTCCAGTATAGCGCTTTCACTCATAATAGGAAACAATTTTAAAGGCAGTAAAAAAGCACCTCTGAGATATCAGACGTGCTCGTTATTTTTTCGATTTATCTAGTTGATTGGCGCCGAATTAGCTTAGGTTTAAGCATTACTTCACCTTGAGGTGAACCTGATTGGGCAATCTTTTGCAGTAGCATTTTAGCTAACATTTCACCCATTTCAAAAATTGGTTGTTTAATTGTCGTTAGCTTTGGATTAGAAACTTGATCTAAAAAGACACCATCAAAACCAATAACTCCAAAGTCTTCCGGAATTCGAGCGCCTTCATCTTGCAATTGCCGTACAACACCCACTGCAATTCGATCACTGGCACAGACGAAACAAGTATCTTTTTTAAATTCCTTAAAATGTTCATGAATCACATCTTGCGCAGCATGACTATGATTAGAAACCCGAAAAATTTGTGGTATCAACTGGTGTTGTTGCAAAGTGTTGATATAACCAGCTTCACGTGAATATTCAAATGGCTCTTTTAAATCAATTCCAATAAAGATAATGTGCTTATATAACCGGTCTAAAGCATATTGAGTAGCCATCTTCTCTGCTAACTGATTATCAGAATCAACAAAGTCATAGCCGCGGTGACTTTCACCAAATAAAACAAAAGGCTTATCGAGTTTATCAAATAATTCATAATCTTTGTTTCGCGCCCCGGTAATTAAATAGCCATCTGCATGTTCCTTTTCAATTTGATTAGGATCCGTAACTAATTGCATCGCATACTGCTTAGTATTTAAACCACGAGCAAAACCAAAAAGCAAGTTCATATAGTATGGCTCAGTGGTATCAATATCTTCTAAAGTGACGAATTTTACCACGTTAGTCCGATTATTAACTAAAGCCTGTGCAATTGAATTGGGATGGTAGTTTAGTTTCTCCATTGCTTTTTCTACCATTGCTCTTAATTCTGGCGTTACTTGCTCAGGATGATTAATCACTCGTGATACCGTCATTTTTGATACATTTGCTTCTTTAGCAACATCTGATAAAGTAGTCATATTATTCCTATTCTAAGTACATCTTTCTGAATCGGTTTAAATCTTTTTGGCTAAAGCCAAGCTCTTTTTTGAAAAATCCATCAAAACTGCCCCAGCCTTGGCGAATAGTTTCCGTAATTCCACGAATAGCCGGTCCCTCTCCCTTGGTAATATTCATTTTAGAAACTAGGCTAGCAATTTCATTATCATCGGGGAACTGTTTAGCCAAAGCAAAGTCATACAATTCATTGGTCAATAAATAATCACGCGAAATGGTGTCATCATCAACACCTAATGCGGTCAAAATTAACGCCGAAGTCATGCCTGTTCTATCTTTGCCCGCACTACAATGATAAACTAACGCATCTTCTTCAGGTAATTCAATCAATTCCGCAAAAATTTTAGCAAATTCATGTTGGCTATGTGAATTAAGCAAAACCTGTTGGTAAATTTGACCAAGCCAATTGTCACCCATATCAGGAATATGATGGACAAAGCGATATAACTTGTTATCGCCTTTATTTTGCTTGCGGTTTTCAGAATAAATATGTGCATCAACAAAACGGACATTTGACCAAAGCTTGTCAGGCGCTGAATTTTGTTCATACTTAGAGCGTAAATCAACATCTACGGTAATTCGGCGTTCAACTAACTTTTCTTGATCTTCCTTCGACAAGGAGCTAAGTGAATCAGAACGATATATTTTGTTCCACTTTACATGTTGACCCTTGTCATTTTGGTAGCCGCCGATGTCTCTGAAATTCAGCGGTCCATCCAAAGCTAATATTCGATCATGCTTCATTTTTCCTTGCCTTTCCTCATTAAAGTGTTAATACCGTACTTTTATTATATCATTATCAGTCATGTGCAAATAACCGAGCAGCACGAATTGCACGTTGCCAACCTGAATAAAGTTTTTCACGTTCAACTGCACTCATTTTCGGTTCAAAGGCCTGTCCAATCGTAAAGGTATGCTTTAACTCGTCAATATTTTTCCAATAGCCAACGGCAAGGCCAGCTAAAAAGGCTGCACCCATGCTGGTTGTTTCCAGCGTTTTAGCGCGTTCAATTTCAATCCCTAAAATGTCAGCCTGAAACTGCATCAGGTAATTGTTGTTGCTAGCACCGCCATCAACACGTAAAGCAGGAATTTCAATGCCTGAATCTTGTTGCATCGTATCAACAACGTCACGGGTTTGATAAGCTAATGACTGCAAAGTTGCTTTAATTATATCCTTGTCAGTAGTTCCACGTGTAACACCGAAGATTGAGCCACGAGTCTCCGCATCCCAATATGGTGCGCCTAACCCAGTGAAGGCAGGGACAACGTAAACCTCGTTCTCTGATGTCGACTCAAGCGCTGCTTGTTCAGAGTCTGGCGCATGCTTAATCAACTTCATCGAATCGCGTAGCCATTGAATTGCACTACCAGCCACAAAGATTGATCCTTCTAAAGCATAAGTAATCTTACCATTAATGCCATAACCAATGGTCGTTAACAGATTATTGTTAGAGTCTGTTGGCTTGTCTCCTGTGTTCATCACAATAAAGGCACCGGTGCCATATGTGTTTTTCACCATTCCTGGTTTCAAAGCTAGTTGACCAAATAAGGCTGCCTGTTGGTCACCGGCCATCCCAGCAATTGGCACTTGTCCACCAAAGAACATATATGACGCTGTTTCACCATAAATCTCTGAATTCGAGCGCACCTCAGGCAACATTTGCTTAGGAATATTGAGCAAATGCAAAATATCGTCATCCCACTTGAGCGTGTGAATATTAAACAGCATGGTCCGTGAAGCATTAGTGTAATCAGTCACGTGTTTAGCACCATCAGTTAACTTCCAAACTAGCCAACTATCAATCGTGCCAAAAAGCAACTTTCCCTGTTCAGCTTTTTCTTGCGCGCCAGGTACATGATCAAGAATCCAGCGAATCTTAGTTGCACTGAAGTATGGGTCAATAATTAAGCCTGTTTTTTGACGAATTTCATCACTATAGCCTTCTTTTTTTAATTTTTCAGCTAATTCTGTTGTCTGCCGTGACTGCCAAACGATTGCATGATAAATTGGCTCACCTGTATCCTTGTCCCAAACAACAGTCGTTTCACGTTGGTTGGTAATGCCAATTGCGGCAATTTGATTAGGCCAAATGCCCGAATTAATAAAAGCATTGGCAATTGTTGTTTGGACCGCCATCCAGATTTTATTAGCGTCATGTTCAACCCAGCCAGGCTCTGGAAAATATTGGTGAAATTCTTTTTGGGCAGAAGCAACTTCACGTCCATCATGGTCAAAAATAATTGCTCTAGTAGAGGTGGTTCCTTCATCGATTGCTAAAATATATTTTTCTGTCATAGTTATTCTCTTTTCTGCAAAAGCGCTTTCTTATAATATTACTGTTTTTCTAATGCAGATTCTAGCAGTTAATGTAATAGATACGGTATAATTTTTATAAGGATTTTTTAAGGAGGGCATTTTAATGGAAAAAAATCAAAAAATTGCGGTAACAATTGCGGGTAACGATAGTGATGGTAGTGCAGGAATGCCAGCAGATTTGCATTCATTCTATGCACGGGGCGTTTATGGCATGGGGCTGATGACCGCGGCTGTAGCTGGTAATACAAAAGGAATTTTTGCCCAACAAATTATGCCGCTTGATTTTATCCAAAAGCAATTCGATGTGTTAAACGACGACTTCAAGATTAATGCGACTAAGACAGGGATGCTGGCTAACAAGGAAATTATCGATTGCGTTGCCGATAATCTTGAAAAATACGACATGGGTAAAATCGTGCTTGATCCCGTCATCATCACTAAGCACGGTGCCACCCTACTTGACGATGATGCCTACCAGACCTTCTTAGGCAGATTATTGCCGCTAGCCGATGTAATTACGCCTAACTTTTATGAACAACAAAAGCTAACTGGCTTGAAGCTAAATAATAAGGAAGAAATTCACGCAGGCGCTAAAAAACTACAAGAGATGGGTGCTAAAAATGTCTTGATGAAGGGACGTCATGACTCAGATAATCAGACTGAAGTAACTGATATTTTGTTGACTGAAGATGGCGCATTTCACGAATTTACCAAGCCTTTCTTTAAGACTGATCGCGTGAATGGCACAGGTGATACTCTCTCCGCAGTTATTGCGGCAGAATTAGCTAAGGGAAAGTCTGTAATTGATGCTATAAAAATTGGTAAGGACTTTACTTACGCTGCAATTTCTCACCCAATTGATGTTGGTTCAAAATGGGGTCCGATCAATCACTTGGCTGCACAGGAAGAAAATAGATAGAAAAAATACCGAAGCTCAGATTTTGAACTTCGGTGTTTTTATGTCTGTTTTCAATTAAATCATTGCTGTGTAGAGATACAGTATTACACAAATAATGAACGCTATTACGTATCCCATGATTATGCTAATAACCCAATGAATATGATGATGTTGCATCCAAGTAGCTAACCAATCGCCCAGGACTAGACAATATGATCCTACCAGCCAGTAATTGATCTTTTTCTGATTAATTGCTGGTAATGGCAAGATTAAGATTATTATCAGTGTTACAGCTAAAATGTATTTTAGAGCTTGATAAAGTTTGGGACTTAGTAATGATTCACGCATAGCTTCTCCCGTTATTATTGATATCTCCATCCTGCATATTTCCAATTACGAATTTTATAAACTCTACCTACCTTGTATGGATTTACTTGCCCTAGCATAGCGCCTACAAGTTTCTTAGCAATAAATGCAATTACTCCAGACGCAAGTCCCATTGTAGGAACACCAGCGGCAGATCCGATTAAGCCTGAAATAATGCCGAAAGCAGCACCGTAGCTTGCACTTCTAATCTTATTTAACATCGATTTTGACAAATAAAGATTAAAATTACCATTTCCATAGTACCTTACTCTAGTAACACCAGCCTGATGCTTTTTTACTAGCTCACCAGAAAAGCTTGTTCCATAAGCTTCATTAATAGCTCGTTCCAAAGCATCATCTGAAATTTCAAATGTTTTTACACCATTATCTACCTCCTTCTCTTTACTCCAAACAACTTTCATATATTACGGTAAACCATTTCCACTATGCTGGGATTCTTCTTGTATCATATTTGTTACAAATTAT
This sequence comes from Lactobacillus sp. UMNPBX12, assembly GCF_002553955.1. Lineage (NCBI taxonomy): Bacteria > Bacillati > Bacillota > Bacilli > Lactobacillales > Lactobacillaceae > Lactobacillus > Lactobacillus sp. UMNPBX12. The sequence continues at coordinate 913 of NZ_PCYY01000003.1, read as the reverse complement.
TACTCAGGCCAACTAGCAATAAAGTTTTTATAGCCTAATACACCAAGATCATGTCTAATCTCTTTTGCTTTGTCCATTTGATCTAAAAATAATGCTTTCATATAAAACACTTCAATTCTATAAATCATCAAGTGAAACGACTCAGTAGCATCAATAATATATTCCATCGCGTCATCAATATGATCAAAATGTGCAGTTTTCTTATGAACCTTTCTGTCGTAACAAACTACCAGATAATTTTCTAGTAATCTTAAGTATCTTTCAGTCGTTAACTCTGAAAATTCTGCCTTTTTTGCAAAATCAAGCAAACGCCCAATTAAAAAGTCCAATTCGTCTTGTGGCCACATCGGCATCGTATTAGCCAATAATCGCAGTAGGTCTGGTCGCTCAAGCCAATTATTCCCTCCATCAAACTCAGCTTTTATCTTCGTCCTGATTTCTACATCAATCTTGTCAGTTTCACCCTTAAAATATGCCGAAGTAATTAATGCTCGCAACTTCAAAACCTCATTATTAGATGAATTCATTATCTGCTGACAATACTTATCCAAAGCTTCAGTATCTTTTGCACTAACTGCTAGATTCATTTTAAATTCAAATTGCTTCTCAACTTTTCGTTCTTCTGACGTATAATCATCTTGAATAAGATCACAAAACTCTACTAGATCAACTTGATGCTCAAGCAATATTTTAAATAAGCTCTCCGCATTTATGCGATTTTTGCCACTTTCAATCCTTGCGTAAAAAGGACGACTAAGGATCCCAGCACACATTTGATCCTGTGTTAGTCCTAATTTTATTCTTTCTTTGCGTAGTGCTTCTGCTATGAAAAATGTAAGCAAATGTATGACTATGTTTTATTTTCATACATTTTGGACTATTCGTGCTTTCCATTTCTCTTACCAACGTCTAC